>CAITQH010000113.1 GCA_903894475.1 uncultured beta proteobacterium | reverse complement strand
GCCTCGGCCTCTTCAAGATAATGGGTTGTCAGCAAGACCGTATGACCCTCTTTGTTGAGTCTGGCAATAAATTGCCACAGGGTCTGGCGCAGTTCCACGTCGACACCCGCGGTCGGCTCATCGAGCACAATCACCGGCGGCTTGTGCACCAGCGCCTGCGCCACCAGCACACGGCGCTTCATGCCGCCCGAGAGTTGACGCAAATTGGCGTCGGCCTTTTCAGTCAAGCCCAGACTATCGAGCAGTTCGTCAATCCAGGCCTCGTTGTTCCTGATGCCAAAATACCCGGACTGAAAGCGCAGTGCTTCCCGCACATTGAAAAAGGGATCAAACACCAGTTCCTGCGGAACGACGCCCAGACTGCGGCGGGCCTGAGCGTAATCAAGCAGCACGTCATGACCCAACACCGACACTCGGCCTGCGCTGGCGCGCGACAAACCAGCCAGAATACTGATCATGGTGGTCTTTCCGGCACCGTTGGGACCCAGCAGGCCAAAAAACTCACCCTCTTCAATATCCAGACTGACGCGGTCCAGCGCCAGAAACGTACTGCCCTTGACGCCACGCGGCGCCGGATAGGACTTCGAGATGGATTGAAAAGAAATCGCGGACATGACTGGCGCCTATTGTGCAGGCAGCAAATCAGCGATGCCATACAAGGCGGCCAAATCGCGCAGACGGTCGGGCAAGCCCTGAATCGCAAGGCGCTTGCCCAAGGCCAGGCACTCGCGTCTGAATTCAAGCAATACGGCCAGCGCCGCCGAATCAAATCGGTTCAGACCGGTCGCATCGACCACCACTTGCGCGTCGCTGTGTGAACGCAAACCCTGCAACAGCAGCGCCAGGCAGGCAGTGGCCTGGGAATGGGTCAGCTCGCTTGGCAATACCAACAATGTTCACCCCTTTTTGGCATTTGCCTTGTTGCGCTCTGTCAGAGTGACAATCAAGCCGTCGATCCCTTTGACATTGATTTGTTGGGCAAAATCGCTGCGATAGGTTTCCACCAGCCAGGCGCCCAGCACATTGAGGTTGTAAATCTTCCAGCCCGCACCTTCTCCTGTTGTCTTTTCAAGCCTGTAGTCAAGCTGGATCGCATCGCCACGGCCTTTCACCTCGGTCCGCACAACCACTTCCTTGTCCTCGGGTGCCGCCCGCATGGGCCTGACAAGAATGGTCTGGTCGCTGACCTGGGTCAAAGCCCCGGCATAGGTGCGTACCAGCAAGATCTTGAACTCTTCCTGAAGGCGTTTTTGCTGCTCGACGCTGGCCTGACGCCAGGCCGGACCAACGGCGGCGGCTGTCATGCGCTGAAAGTTCACATTGGGCATGATCTTGCCATCAACCAGCGCGACAATCCGCGCCACGTCGCCGGCCTGAATCGCCTTGTCGGAACGGATGCTGTCGAGTACTTCGGTGGAAAGGCGTTTGATCAAACCATCAGCTGTTTCATCTGCCGCACTTGCCTGGAAGGTCAGCATGCCTGACAGACTGATGACAAGAATGGCCAGCAGGCGGCCTAACAATCGTGCACTCATGGTTTGTCTTTCTGGGCTAACGAGATTCTGTATTGTCTTCTTCCGGCGGATTGCCATCAAAGATGATGCTGCGACGACGTTGAAGAAAAGCTTCACGAACAAAAGTGTAGGGGTCCAGCGCTGCCTCCTCCAGCATGGTGCTGGCCTTGAGCAGGTCCGAACGCTCATCAACAAGTCTAAGTAACCTGACCGTGTTGCGCGTCGGAATATGTCCGACGTTGGCGACCACATCACCCTTCCAGTCAACCGGGAGTGCCAAAGCGTCGCGCAAGGTCGAAGAACCGAGCAGGGGAAGAACCAGATAAGGGCCGCTGCCAAAACCCCAGTAACCCAGGGTGTGGCCAAAATCCTTCGTATGCTTTTCAATGTCCATCTCAGTGGCCACATCAAAGACACCTCCCCAACCAAGAAAGGTATTGACACCAACGCGACGCAAACTGTCTATCGCGGCCTGGCCTTTGAACTGCAGAACATTGTTCACAAACGACCAGGCGTCCTGCAAATTGCCAAAAAAATTGCCCACGCCTTGACGCACCCGAACCGGCGCTACATCCCGGTAGGCGCTGGCCACCGGCTTCAGAACCGCCGTATCGACCGCGCTGTTGAAACGATAGACACCCCGGTTCAAAGGCTCCAGCGGGTCACGCTGATCGGCACCAGGCCCCGTGGCACAGCCAGCAAGAAGCACACTCAGGAGCAAGACGATCCCCAAGGCGCAAGCGCGACCCTGGCACTGAACTCCCGATAACACTTGCTTGTCGGTCATTTCTTTCCTTTGCCAGCGTCTGCGCCGCCGCCCTCAGCTGCCTTGCTGTAAAGGAACTGCCCGATCAGGCTTTCCAACACCATCGCCGACTGGGTACTCGATATCGTGTCTCCCGCAACCAGCGTCTTTTCGTCGGCACCGGGTTCAATTCCGAGGTACTGTTCTCCCAGCAAACCACTGGTCAGGATCTTCAGTGAGCTGTCTTTCGGAAACGTATAGCGGCTCTCCATCGCCAGCGTGACACGGGCCTGGAAGGACTTGTCGTCAAAGACAATTTTTTCAACCCTGCCGACCACCACGCCCGCGCTGCGCACAGCGGCTTTGGGCTTGAGCCCGCCTACGTTATCAAACTTCGCATTGACGTTATAGCTGGTCTGAAAACTCAGGGTCAACAGGTTGGCCGACTGCAAAGCCAGAAAAAGGATGGCGACGACGCCTATCAGCACAAACAGGCCAACCCATACGTCATTTTTTGAACGCTGCATCAAAACTCCTTCCAGACAGTCGGGGACAGAACTGGCTCACCGCGTGTAGCTGCGGTCTGTCCCACAATATATTCATATAGTAAACATCAGGGCGGTCAGGACGAAATCCATACCCAGCACCGACAAGGATGCAAGCACCACCGTCCGCGTCGTTGCGCTGGCCACACCCTCCGGCGTTGGCTGGGCATTGAAACCCTGCAACAGCGCAACAAAAGTGACTGTGAAGCCAAAAACAATGCTCTTGACGACGCCATTGCCGACATCTTGCCAGACATCGACACCGCCTTGAATCTGACTCCAGAACGAGCCGGCATCAACGCCAATCATGAGCACACCAACAACCCAGCCACCAATAATGCCCATCGCGCTGAAAACGGCTGCCAACAGCGGCATAGTGATGACGCCGGCCCAAAACCGGGGTGCAAGAACACGTTGCACTGGATCCACCGCCATCATCTCCATGACGCTAATCTGTTCTCCTGCTTTCATCAGGCCGATTTCGGCTGTCAGCGAGGTCCCTGCACGCCCGGCAAACAGCAAGGCGGTAACCACAGGACCCAATTCCCGGACCAGACTGAGCGTCACGAGCAGACCCAGCGCTTCCGAGGAGCCATAGCGTTGCAAGGTGTAATAACCCTGCAGGCCAAAAACAAAACCAACAAACAGGCCCGAAACTGCGATGATCGCCAAGGAGTAGTTGCCCAGAAAATGAATCTGATCGCGGACCAATCCGAAGCGCTTGAGGCTGCCGCCGAGCGTCCTGAGCAGGCGCAGGAACAGGCGCGCTCCCAGCCCGAGGTCAGCCACCTGGCGGCGAACCGAAAATCCGATATCGCCCAGCTTGTACCAGCTCACGACCTTGCTCCCACGCAGAAATCCTGCTCAATCGTCGGGCCCGGGTAATGGAAGCGCACCGGGCCATCGATTTCGGCGTTCACATACTGGTAAACCAGCGGATCCGTGCTGTGGCGCACCTCTTCAGGCGTGCCTTGTGTCGCCACTTTGCCATTGGCCAGAATGATCACATGATCGGCAATGGCCAGTGTCTGCTCCAGTTCGTGCGACACAAAGATGCTGGTCAATCCCATGGAGTCATTGAGCTGCCGTATCAAACGGGCCGCCGTGCCAAGAGAAATCGGATCCAGACCCGAAAACGGTTCGTCGTACATCACCAGTTCGGGGTCCAGCGCAATCGCACGCGCCAGAGCGATGCGTCGTGCCATTCCGCCGGAAACCTCGCTGGGCATCATGTCGCGCGAGCCGCGCAAGCCCACGGCATTGAGTTTCATCAAAACCACATCCCGGATCAAGGACTCCGACAGATCGGTGTGTTCGCGCAGCGGAAAGGCAACATTTTCAAACACCGACAAGTCGGCAAACAAGGCGCCAAACTGAAACAACATCCCCATTCGGCGACGCGCAGCATAAAGCTGCGTCTGGTCCATTCGGGTGACATCCTGCCCGTCGAACAGCAGTTCACCCGACTGTGCCCTGTTTTGGCCACCGATCAAGCGCAGTAGGGTCGTCTTGCCGCCACCCGATGCTCCCATCAGGGCGGTCACCTTGCCGCGCGGTACCGTCAGGCAAACGTCGTCCAGAACAACGCGCTCGCCATAACCAAAAGTCAGGTGACGCAATTCAAGCAGAGATACAGAGGTGGCGGGCATGAAAAATAGCAAAACCGGGTGGAGCCCGGCCTCGCATCATAAGGGATTACCCCGATTCAGGCCTGCGCAGGGCCGCCCCAAGCCCGGCCTGACCGCCCTCGGGGGGCGGCGCAGCACATGAAATGGCAAGCGTGGGGGTCATCTCAGCGTGGCAGGACGCTGACTCCCATCAGATATTCGTCGATGGCGCGCGCCGCCTGACGACCTTCACGAATCGCCCAGACCACCAGACTCTGGCCGCGCCGCATGTC
>CAITQH010000112.1 GCA_903894475.1 uncultured beta proteobacterium | reverse complement strand
GCGGTCAGCGACATCGACGGCATCCTGCGCGGCAAGTACCTGCACCGTGACAAGTTCCTCGGCGCGGCCGAGCCTTACCCAGGTGGCGGTTTCGGATTCTGCGATGTGGTGCTGGGCTGGGACATGATGGACAGCACCTACGACAACACCACCGCCACAGGCTGGCAGCATGGCTTTCCTGACGCGCTGGCGCGCATCGACTTCAACACCGCACGCCACGTGCCGTGGGACGAGGGCGTGCCCTTCTTTCTGGGCGAGTTCGTCAACGCCGATGGCACGGCGCACGCCCAGTGCCCGCGCCAGACCCTGAAGCGCGTCCTCAAGCGCGCCGAAAAAATGGGTTTCAAGGTCATGACCGGCATGGAGTTCGAGTGGTTCAACTTCCTGGAAACACCGCAGAGCTGGGCCGCCAAAAGGGGCATCGAACCCGAGCAACTGACGCCCGGCATGTTTGGCTACTCGCTGTTGCGCATGAACCAGAACCGCGACTTCTTCAACGCCATCATGGACGACATGCTGGCCTTTGGTGTTCCCATCGAAGGTCTGCACACCGAAACCGGCCCCGGCGTTTATGAAGCGGCGATCGGTTTCAGCGAGGCGCTGGAGCAGGCCGACCGCGCGATCCTGTTCAAGACCGGCACCAAGGAAATCGGCGCCGGCTTTGGCATCATGCCCAGCTTCATGGCCAAACCAAACCAGAAGCTGCCTGGTTGCAGCGGGCACATTCACCAGAGCCTGTCGGACGGCAAGAGCAATCTGTTCTTCGACGCAAAAAGCCCGCGCAGGATGAGCAAACTGTTCGAGAGTTACCTGGCGGGCCAAGTGGCCTGCATGATGGAATTTGCGCCCATGATCTGGCCCACCATCAACAGCTACAAGCGCCTGGTCGACGGCTTCTGGGCGCCGGTCAAACCGACCTGGGGCTTGGACAACCGCACGGCGAGCTTTCGCGTGATTGCCGGCAGCCCCAAAGCCACGCGGCTGGAGACGCGCTGCCCGGGTGCTGACGTGAATCCCTACCTGGCGATGGCCGCCGTGATTGCCGCCGGGCTGGACGGTGTCGAGAAAGGGCTGAAGCTGACCACGCCGCCGATCACCGGAACCAATGTCGGCGCCGAAAACATTGCACGCGCACCGCGCACTCTGATCGAAACAACCCGGATCTTCCAGCAGTCCGCCATAGCCCGCGACTGGCTTGGCGACGGCTTTGTTGACCACTTTGCCGCCACCCGAGACTGGGAGTGGCGTCAGTGGCTGGACGGCGTCACCGACTGGGAAATGAAACGCTACTTTGAAATCATCTGAAATTTTCGTCATCGCGAGCGCAGCGTGGCGATCCATGTATTCTTCAGTCATGGATTGCCACGTCGCTACGCTCCTCGCAATGACGAGCAGAGCCGCTTCCCAACTTTTTCATTGAATCCAACAACCATGTCCATCACCAATTTTTCCTTCCCTACTCCCATCAAGTTCGGCGCCGGCGCGCGCAAGCTGGTCGGCGCCCATCTGATCGAGATGGGCTTCAAGCGCCCCCTCATCGTCACCGACAAGGCGCTGGCGGCACTGCCTGTGCTGGCTGAATTCAAGACCCATCTGGCCGGGCTTGATGTGGCCGTCTTTGGTGGCGTCTTTGGCAATCCAACCTGCAGTCAGGTGATGGCGGGTGGCGCGGCTTACAAGGCACACAAGGCCGACTGCATCATTGGCTTTGGAGGCGGCGCCGCACTCGATGTGGCCAAAGTGGTCGGCATTG
>CAITQH010000111.1 GCA_903894475.1 uncultured beta proteobacterium | reverse complement strand
GTTCGGTGATGAAGGCGACCTTGACAATGCCCGCTCGCTGGCAGGCATAGAGTATCTTGCCCACACCTTCGTACTGGGCGGCCATGTCGCCGCGAATCTGTACTTCAGGCTGGGGTTTGACGTGCGAGACCTTCTTGAGTTCCTCGACCAGGGCTTCGACGTTCTTGATGCGCTGGTCATACCAGTAGACGTTGCCTGCCAGATCGACCGAGATGATGACGTTCTCGGGCTTGGTCTCGCGCACTTCAACGCGTTCCTTGGGCAGGCTGACCTTGATGGAGGTGGTTACCACCGGGATGGTGATCAGGAAGATGATCAGCAGCACCAGCATCACGTCCACCAGGGGCGTGGTGTTGATGGCCGACATGACGGTGTCTTCACCGTCACTGGAGGAGCCAACATTCATTGACATGGGTTTTTCCCGTCAGCTGCAGGGTGAGTGTCTGTCAGGCTTTCTTGACCGAGCCCAGGATGACGGCGTGCAGATCCGCACCAAAGGCGCGTACATCGCTCATGGCGTTCTTGTTGCGCCCGACCAGCCAGTTGTAGGCCAGGACAGCCGGAACGGCCACCGCAAGACCGATGGCGGTCATGATGAGGGCTTCGCCCACCGGGCCGGCGACCTTGTCGATAGAGGCCTGGCCGGAGATACCAATCGCCGTCAGCGCATGGTAAATACCCCAGACGGTGCCAAACAGGCCGACGAAGGGGGAGATGGAGCCCACAGTAGCTAAAACAGACAGACCGCTTTGCATGCTGGACTGGATGCGCTCAACAGCGCGCCCTACGCTCATGGAGACCCAGTCGTTCAGATCCACATGGCCCATCAGGCCGTCATGCTTTTTGGTGGCTTGCAGGCCGGCTTCGGCAATGAAACGAAACGGGCTGTTCTTGTCGAGTTTGGCGCAACCTTGTTCAACACTGCCGGCGGTCCAGAACTGTTCGGCTGCTACTTTGGCCTGGCGGCCTACTTTGGCTTGTTCAAGGAGTTTGACGATCAGGACGTACCAACTCGAGATGCTCATGACCAGCAGCAACAGCAAAACAGTCTTGGCTACGCCGTCGGAGGTCTTCCACAAAGACTCAAGGCCGTAGGGGTTGTCGGTGACGGCGTCCGCTTTCTTGGCCGAGGCGTCTGCCGGGGCGGCTGCTGAGGCAGCAACTGCTTCGGCCGGGGCCGCCTGCACTGCTGCGGGGACCGTTGCGGCGGTCTGTGCCACTGCAGGCACCAGAGTGACGACCAGTCCCAGTGCGCATGCGCAGGACGCCATGATTCGAGCTAGCTTTGTTTGCACTGTGTTTCCTTTGACAGAAGAATGGAGGGGGTAAACCGAAGCTTGGGTTTGCCAGCACCTAAAAAAATAGTGACGCAAGTATAGAGGACTATTTAGCGCTCAAAGCGCACCCTCAAACATCATCACATCGACTTCATTGCCAGCGTCAACATGGTTCTGATTGTGGTGCAGCACGATAAGCCCGTTGGCTTGGACCATGGAGCTCAGCACGCCCGAGCCCTGGTTGCCGATCGCGCTGACCTGCAACGCTCCATCGCTGGATTGGCTGACGATGCCGCGCTGGTATTCGGTGCGCCCCGGCTTCTTTCGCAGCGGTGCCAGACTGCGCGCCTTGAGCAGCGGCACAGCGGCCTGGCTACTGCCCATCATCCTGAGCAGGGCCGGGCGCACAAAGGCAAGAAAGGTCACCATGACAGCGACCGGGTTACCGGGCAGACCAAACAGGATCGCCCGGTCGATACGGCCCACCGCCATCGGCCGACCTGGCCGCATGGCGATCTTCCAGAAAGCAACGTCACCCAGCTTTTTCATCATGAGCTTGGTGTAGTCGGCTTCGCCGACGCTGACGCCGCCGCTGGTGATGATGGCATCGGCTTGCAAGGCAGCGGCCCGGAAGGCGGCTTCCAGTTGCGCCGGGTCGTCATGAACCACGCCCAGATCGATGACCTCGCAACCCAGGCGCGTCAGCAGGCCAAACACGGTGTAGCGATTGCTGTCATACACAGCACCTTCCCGTGGCGCATCACCCAGACTCAGAATTTCGTCTCCCGTGGAGAAGTAAGCGACCCGCAATCTGCGCTTGACCGCGACCTGTTCAATGCCCAAACTGGCCAGCAGGCCCAATGCCGCCGGCGTCAGCAGAGCACCTTGCTTGAGTGCCGGCTGGCCTTGCATCAGATCCTCGCCGAGTCTGCGGCGGTTGTCACCGGCTTGCAGCAGCCCGCGCGGAATTTCGATAAGTTCCAATCTCCCTTCGGCAAGCTCCGGACGAACGCTGACAAATTCCTGCGGCACCACCGTATCGAGGTTCTGTGGCAGCACTGCGCCGGTCATGATCTTCAGGCACTGGTCAGGGGCGACGCTGCCCTGCCAGGCCTTGCCCGCCCATGCCGTGCCAACCACTTGCAAGATCAGCGCAGCGCTGCCCGCGCTGGTGCTTTGCAATTGCCGACCATCGAAGGCATAGCCGTCCATGGCCGAGTTGTCATGCGGCGGCACGCTGATGGGCGAGATCACATCGGCTGCCAGCACTCGTCCGAGTGCCTGAAAGATACCGACCTGTTCCTGTTCCAGCACCGGCTCCACCAGTCGTGCCAGGAATTCGCTGACCTGATCAGCGCGCAAGGCTTGTGGGTCGTAGCCCTCCAGCTCGGCAGCAATGGTGGAGAGGGTTTTCATGAAGGCGCGTTCTCAAGTTGACGCAATTCAGAGAGCGAATTCGCATTGCAGAAAGCACGAGCATCATCGGTGGGCAGGTCAAACGGCACCAGCACCGTCTTGTGCAGTGCGGTCCAGGCACCAATTTTGCGGCCGCCCGCCTGGGTGAATTTTTGCAGACTCTCCAGCAGGCTCACGCGCAGCAAACAAAATACCGGCTGACTGTGAATCTGGCGCTGACCCTGGCTGTCGATTTCAGGCGCGCTGACCATGGTAATGTCGGCGTCCTGCGTTAGCAGTGCATGCGCCAGTCGGGGCACCAGATCGAGCGGCAGCAGCGGTGTGTCGCAGGGTACGGTCACCATGAAAGGCGTTTCGCAGCGCTCCAGCCCGGTCAGAAAGCCGGCCAGTGGCCCAGCGTAATCACCGAGCACATCGGGCCAGACGGCGACACCAAAAGATTCATACGCCGCCATATTGCGGTTGGCATTGATCATGATCTGGGCAACTGCGCCCCCGGTTTGCAAACGCATCAATGTGTGCAGCGCCAGCGGCAGACCATTGAAGGTCTGCAGTCCCTTGTCTAAGCCACCCATGCGCGACCCGCGCCCTCCGGCAAGAATGAGTGCCGTGATTTGTTGCGGATCAATCATGGCTCGGATTCTCGCAATTTGCACAGTTGCCTGGTATTGTCATTGCGAGCGAAGCGTGGCAATCCATGCATGGACTGCCGCGCTTCGCTCGCAGTGACGAGTGAAGTGTGGCTCTGTACTGTCATCCCGGACCTAGTAAATGTCATCCCGGACTTGATCCGGGATCCAGTTGTACGCATGCACTGGATTGCGGGTCGGGGCCCGCAATTACAAACGAACGGCCCGCAATGACAGACGAACGGCCGGTGACGACAAACGAAAGGCCCGCAATGACAAGCGAAGGACTCGCAGTGACGGTTGTTATCCACCGATGTAGCTCATTTCAACGCGACGCATAACGGTTCCTTTATCGGCCGGTAGCGCGCCGCGAACTTCAGAGTAGTTGTCGCTTCGGGCTTGCCAGATTTGTCCGATGGCGCTTGCCAATTCGGTGTCGGTGCCACCACTGCGGATGAGTGTGCGCAGGTCATGACCGCCAGAGGCAAACAGGCACAGGAAGAGTTTGCCTTCAGTAGACAGCCGGGCGCGATTGCAGTCACCACAAAATGCCTGCGTCACGCTGCTGATGACGCCAATTTCTCCGAGCGCCGGGTCGGGCTGACCCGCGGCATTGGCATAAGCCCAGCGCTGCGCTGTCTCACCCGGACTCGAAGGTTCCAGCGGCACCAGAGGCAACTCGGCCTGAATCAGTTTGATCACTTCACTCGAGGGCAGCACTTCGTTCATGCGCCAGCCATTGGTGTGGCCCACATCCATGTACTCGATGAAGCGCAGCACCATGCCAGTGCCCCTGAAGTGTCGTGCCATTGGCAGAATTTCATGCGCGTTGGTACTGCGTTTGACGACCATGTTGATCTTGATCGGACCCAGCCCGGCGGCGTGCGCTGCCTCGATACCCTCCAGCACGTCGGCCACCGGAAAATCCACATCGTTCATGCTGCGAAACACCGCGTCATCGAGCCCGTCCAGGCTGACCGTCACACGCTGCAGGCCCGCCGCCTTGAGTGACTGCGCCTTGCGCGCCAGCAGCGACCCGTTGGTGGTCAGCGTCAGGTCCAGCATCTCCCCATCTGGGGTGCGTAGCGCCGCCAACTGCTCTATCAGTCCTTCAACGTCCTTGCGCAGCAGCGGCTCGCCGCCGGTCAGGCGAATCTTCTGCACGCCCTGAGACACAAAGACTTTGGATATCCGCGTGATCTCCTCGAACGACAGCAAGGCCTTGTGCGGCAAATACTGGTAGTCTTTGTCAAAGACTTCCTTTGGCATGCAGTAGTTGCAGCGAAAGTTACAGCGGTCGGTCACACTGATGCGCAGATCGCGCAAGGGTCGACCGCGTTGGTCAAACACAGCGGGCGCCGTCCACTTCGATGCAGACGCCGCTGATAAAGGCGGCCTCATCGCTGGCGAGATAAAGTGCCGCGTTGGCCACATCCAAAGCGGTGGAAAAACGGCCCAATGGAATGGTGGCGCGAAACTTCGCCTTGCGCTCTTCCGTCAGGGGGCCACCGGCAAACTCGGTGGCCAGCCCGGTGTCGGGGTTGAAGACCGGGTTGATGCAGTTGACCCGGATGTTGTCCGGACCGAGTTCTGCCGCGAGTGATTTGGAGGTGGTGATGACCGCGCCTTTGGAACCGTTGTACCAGGTCAGACCCGGGCGTGGCCGAACACCCGCCGTGGAAGCGATGTTGATGAAGCTGCCGCCACCGTGCGCGCGAAACACCGGCGTGGCGTGAATGGTGGAGAGGTAAATACTCTTCATGTTGACGGCGTAGCATTTGTCAAATTCGTCTTCACTTACTTCCAGCGCCGGGCGATTGCGGTGCGTCCAGCCAGCGTTGTTGATCATCACGTCCAGCGTGCTGTGGCGCTCGAGGGCAACCGCTACCAGGGCGCGCATCTGCTCCGACTTTGTCACGTCAGCAGCAAAGAACGAGGATGTGCCACCCGCAGCCACAATCTCTGCCACCACTCTCTCACCGGCCGCAGCCGAGATGTCGTTGACGATGACTTTGGCACCCTCTGCGGCAAGCCGTTTGGCAATGCCTTCGCCGATGCCCCCGCCCGAGCCGGTGACGATGATGGATTTGTTTAGAACGCGCATGTCAGGAATCCCGATGTAGGTTAGAAGTTGCAGTGGATGGGGAAATGTTAAAGGGAAACAGCAAAGTCGTTACGAAGACCGCGGCGTCGCGTCACTGCGAGGAGCGCAGCGACGCGGCAGTCCATGTATGGATTGCCACGCTTCGCTAGCAATGACGGCGTTCTCTGGCGATGTGGGGTTGCTGTTGACGGCATGACGCTCAGCCGTGCTTGATGGCGACGGTCTTGAGTGTGCTGAATCCGTACAGTGCTTCAAAGCCTTTTTCGCGGCCGTGGCCGCTCGACTTGACGCCGCCAAAGGGCAGTTCGACACCACCGCCAGCACCGTAATTGTTGATGAATACCTGGCCGCTGCGCAAACGCCGGGCCATCCTGAATTGGCGGCCACCGTTGGCCGTCCAGACGCCGGCCACCAGGCCGAACTGCGTGGCGTTGGCGAGTTCGACCGCGTGGTCCTCATCGCGAAACGCCATCGCACAAAGGACAGGGCCAAATACCTCTTCCTGTGCCACTCGGTGGCTTGCCGGCACGTCGCGCAGCAGGGTGGGGGCCTGATAAAAGCCCGATGCCGGGGCTTGATCGACGACCTGACCCTGCGCCACGGTGCCGATGTTGGCTGCTTCTGCATCGCGCAAAAACTGCTGCACGCGCTGCTTCTGGCTTTGGCGAATCAGGGGGCCGACGTCCAGGTCCAGTGTGGCAGGGCCGACGCGCAATTTCTGGAAAGCCTCGCCCAGGCGCTTCAGAAGCGACTCGTAAATGGGCTGTTCGATCAGCACGCGCGAACCCGCTGAGCAGGTTTGGCCCGCGTTTTGCACAATGGCGTTGATGATGGCCGGAATCGCAGCGTCGAGATCGGCGTCGGCAAAAACAATCTGCGGGCTCTTGCCGCCGAGTTCCAGCGTGACCGGACAGTGCCGTTCGGCGGCGACCTGCTGGATCAGCGTGCCCACCGTCGGGCTGCCGGTAAAACTGATGTGGTCGATGCCGCTGTGCCGCACCAGGGCGTCGCCAACTTCATGACCGTAGCCGGTGACGATGTTGATCGCTCCCGCAGGGAAGCCCACTTCGGCGGCTAACTGCGCAACCCGAATCAGCGACAGGCAGGCGTCTTCCGCAGGCTTGACCACGCACACATTGCCAGCGGCCAGCGCACCGCCGACGCTGCGGCCAAAGATCTGCATCGGATAGTTCCACGGGACGATGTGACCCGTGACGCCGTGCGGCTCGCGCCAGGTCAGCACGCTGTAACCGTCCAGGTAGGGAATGGTTTCGCCATGCAGTTTGTCGCAGGCGCCGGCATAAAACTCGAAATAGCGCGCCAGCGCAGCCGCGTCGGCACGCGCCTGTTTGGTGGGCTTGCCGCAATCACGTTGCTCGATGTCGGTCAGTTCCTGCGCATGGGCCGCGATTTTTTCCGATAGGCGCATCAGCAAGCGGCCACGCTCCGCGGCGCCAAGCTTGCTCCAGACCGAATCAAGACAAAGTCGCGCGCTGCGCACCGCATGGTCAATGTCGGACGCATTGCTGCGCTGGATTTCGTCGTAGGTTTGCCCATCCGAAGGGTCGACCACCGCTATGGTTTGACCGGAGGAAGAAGGCACTGAGGTGTTGGCGATAAAGTTGAATTGCATGAGCGTGATTCTCTTCCAAAAACGATGCCCCAGTGCGGGGGTGATTTAGTGCGTGGTCAGCAGGGCCGGACCCATTTCCTGCAGTGGGCCTAGCGGATTGGTGTTGACCTCAATCTCGTTGACTTTGGGCTGCCCGCCCCAGGCACGGTAAACCACCTTGTCCCTGACCAGCAAGATCAGGGCGTTGAAGCGCCAGCCCGTAGTCTCTGAACGCCGTGAAAAGTTGGTGAAATCAGCAAGAAAATTACCGGTGCGCGCCTTGGTGATCTGGGCCGCGGTGATTTCCCAGCCACGACATTCGTCGCGCGCTTGCAGGCAGACCAGTACGCCCGGATCAAGGTCTTCGCGCTGTAGCAGCGCGCTGGGCACAAACCGGCGCACCACGTCGGCTTGGGTCAGTATGGTGGTGTTGGCCTGCTTCGCGGGATCAATTCCCATCCGGGTCAGCGTCTCAACATCGCTCTTCATTGGAACCAGGGAATCGATGGCACGGCGTGCGTCATCAAAACTTGTGAAGGGTGAGGATTCATTGTGCACGATGGGCAGCATGGACGAGCAAGCTGCTGTCAGCAGTGACAGCAGGCACAGCAGGAACTGACTGCACATCAGGCGCGTGGCTGCAGGTTGGCGGGGTCTGGAATTGGTCACGCCTGATGGTAGCGGAAACCGCTGTTCTGTCGTTTGACTTCCGTCAGAGCGCACCAAAAAAAGCCCGCCAAAGGCGGGCTCCTGTAAGTGCGCAAGCGGATCAGCCGCCGTGAATCTTCATCATCACCGGCACAATCAACAGCGCCACGATGTTGATGATCTTGATCAAGGGGTTGACGGCCGGGCCGGCGGTGTCCTTGTAGGGATCGCCCACCGTGTCACCTGTAACGGCTGCCTTGTGGGTGTCAGAGCCCTTGCCACCAAAATGACCGTCTTCGATGTACTTCTTGGCATTGTCCCAGGCGCCGCCGCCGGTGCACATCGAAATGGCCACAAACAGGCCGGTCACGATGGTGCCCATCAAGAGACCGCCCAGTGCCGCCGGGCCCAGTACCAGACCGACCAGAATCGGTACCACCACCGGCAGCAGCGACGGGATCATCATTTCCTTGATGGCAGCGGTGGTCAGCATGTCGACTGCCGTGTCGTACTCGGGCTTGGCCGTGCCTTCCATGATGCCCTTAATTTCCTTGAACTGGCGACGTACTTCAACCACCACGGAGCCGGCAGCGCGTCCCACCGCTTCCATTGCCATGGCGCCAAACAGGTAGGGAATCAGACCGCCAATGAACAGACCAATGATGACCATCGGGTTGCTCAGGTCAAACGTGATGTGGCGACCGTAGGCTTCAAGTTTGTGCGTGTAGTCGGCAAACAGCACCAGCGCGGCCAGACCGGCCGAGCCGATGGCGTAGCCTTTGGTGACGGCCTTGGTGGTGTTGCCAACGGCGTCCAGCGGATCGGTGACGTCGCGCACGCTCTTGGGCATTTCCGACATTTCGGCAATGCCGCCAGCGTTGTCGGTGATAGGACCGTAGGCGTCCAGCGCCACCACAATGCCGGCCATGCTCAGCATGGACGTGGCAGCGATGGCAATGCCGTACAGGCCGGCCAGCGCGTAAGCGGTGTAGATGGCGCAGCAGACAAAAATCACTGGCCAGGCGGTGGAGCGCATGGAGACGCCCAGGCCGGCAATGATGTTGGTGCCGTGGCCGGTGGTGGAGGCTTGTGCGATGTGCTTGACCGGAGCGTATTGAGTGCCGGTGTAGTACTCGGTAATCCAGACCAGCGCGGCGGTCAGAATCAGGCCAACGGCGCAGGCGCCGAACAGTTTCATCTGGCTACCCGAGGCGGCGATGGCGTTATCGGGAATCAACCACTGCGTGACAAAGAAGAAGGCGATCAGCGACAGCACGCCGGCCACCGCCAGACCCTTGTACAGGGCCGGCATCACGTTCTTCATACCCGGCGTGGCCTTGACGAAGAAGCAGCCGATGATGGAAGCCACGATGGAGACCGCACCCAGGGCCAGCGGATAAACCACGGCGCTCATGCCTGCACCGGTAACCAACAGGGCGCCCAGCACCATGGTGGCAATCAGCGTGACGGCATAAGTTTCAAACAGGTCGGCAGCCATACCGGCGCAGTCGCCGACGTAGACGCCCACGTTGTCGGCAATCACAGCCGGATTGCGGGGGTCATCCTCCGGGATACCGGCTTCAACTTTACCCACCAGGTCCGCGCCGACGTCAGCGCCCTTGGTGAAAATGCCACCGCCCAGACGGGCAAAGATGGAGATCAGCGAGGAGCCAAAGGCAAAACCGATCAGCGGGTTGAGCAACTGTGCCAGGTTCTTGTCAGGCGTTGCGTTGCCGTTGCCGGTGAGGAACCAGAAAAACCCGGTCACACCCAGCAAGCCCAGCCCAACCACCAGCATGCCGGTGATGGCGCCGCCGCGAAAGGCGACGTCCAGGGCCGGGCCAATGCCTTTGGTGGCGGCCTGCGCCGTGCGCACGTTGGCGCGCACCGAGACATTCATGCCGATAAAGCCGCAAGCGCCCGAGAGCACCG
>CAITQH010000110.1 GCA_903894475.1 uncultured beta proteobacterium | reverse complement strand
TCGGTCAGCGTCTGGTTGCTGATGAGTTGTTGTTTCGCGGCGGCCACGCCGGCCAGCGCGGAACTCAGTGCGTTCTTGCCATTGGTCAGCTGCGTTTGCGCGTGGCTCAGTTCTTCTTTCGAGATGGCACCATTTTGAATCAGCGACTGACGCCGGCTCAGATCATCGGTGGCGCGCTCGATTTCGGTTTGCGCCTTGACCACGTCAGCCTCACGCACCGCAACTTGAGCGCTCAGGCTGGCATTGTTGGCGTACAGCGTGCGCACCTGACGCACCGTCTGTGCCAGCGCGGCGCGGGCCTGGTCCAGCGCCACCTGGGTGTCGGTCGGGTCCAGCTTGACCAGTGGGTCTCCGGCTTTGACGTAGTCGGTGTCGTCCGCCAGGATCGCCATCACCGTGCCACCGATCTGCGGCGTAATCTGGATCACGTTGCCCTGCACGTAGGCGTTGTCGGTCGACTCGTAATGGCTGGCTACCAGCCATTCGTAGGCGGCCCAGGCCAGGCCCGCGATGACGACCACGGTCGTCAGGGTGAGCAGGGCCTTCCGGCGCGCCGGGTTGCCTGCTGCGCTTGGGCTTGAGGTTTGAGCTTCGGGTGTTGACATGGTGGTGAAGATTCAAAAAGAAAACAAAATCGAGGTCACGAAGGATTCGTCATTGCGGGCTTGACCCGCAATCCATGCAGCGCATACCACTGGATGCCGGATCGCATCCGGCATGACAAGCCAACTTCATGGATCGCCACGGCCTATGGCCTCGCGATGACGACAAAACTGGCCAAGCGGTGGCGCCTGAAACGCTCATAGCTCACCCCGGTAGCCGCCACCCAGCGCGCGCATCAGGGCGACCTGGGTGTCCAGCGCGCGTGCCACCAGATCGACAGCCTGACGGCGCTGATTGAGCACGGCGGTTTCCGCACCCAGCACCGACAGCAGCGGGGTCAAGCCGGCTTCGTAGCGCTGCACTGTAATGGCATAGGCTTTTTCGACAGCGCTCTGGACGGCGCGCTGCTCGGCTTGCTGGCGCCCAATCGATTGGGCCGAGGCCAGAGCGTCGGTCACCTCATGCACCGCATCGATCACGGCCGCGTTGTAGCTCTCGATGGCCGCGTCCAGATCGGCGGCGCGACCGCGCAGATTGGCGCGCAGGCGACCTCCGTCAAAAAGCGGCAAGCGCAGGGCCGGCCCGAGCCCCCACTGCTCGCTGCCGGCACCGAACAAGCGGTCCAGACCGATACTCGAAGCGCCGGCAAAGCCGACCAGATTGATGCTCGGATAAAACTGACTGCGCGCACTGCTGACATCCTGTAGTGCCGCTTCAACGCGCCAGCGCGCCGCCGTGATGTCGGCACGCCGACCCAGGAGGTCCGACGGCACGGTCTGCGCCAGCGCTGCGCTCTTCAAGCCGGCTTGCGCCGGCACCGCGAGTTTCAGACCCTGTGCGGGCTGTCCTGCCAGGGCGTTGATAGCATGCTCGACCAGTTTGATCTGTTCGTGCAGTGCCTCAATTTGCTGCCGCGCTTCGGGCACGGTGCCTTCGCTTTGCCGTACCTCCAGACGTGTGTCCAGACCAGCCTGAAAACGTTGCTGTACCAGCCTGAGGCTATGTTCGCGTTGCGCCAGTACTCTCCCTGCAATCCCGAGTTGCTCGTTCAATCGCACCAACTGGAAATAGCTGCGCGCCAGATTGCTGGCCAGCAGCGTGCGAGCCGCTGCCGCATCGGCCTGGACGGCGCGCACATTGCCGAGTGCTGCTTCCAGAGCCGCCCGGTTCTTGCCAAAGAAATCAAGCTCCCAACTGCCGCTGAACTGTGCCGTACCGGTCTCGTAAATATTGCCTGCCAAGGGTGGCGGAATCATGCCGGTGGCGGTGAACTTCTGCCTCGTAGCATCCAACCCGGCGCCGAGTTGTGGCCCGCTGGCAGCCTGCGTGATGTCAGCGCCGGCCTGTGCCCGCGCCAGCCTGGCCTGCGCAATTTTGAGACTCGGGTTGCTGGCCAGCGCACTGCCGATCAGGCCATCGAGTTGCGCATCGCCAAACTCGCGCCACCAGGCATCGGTTACAGCCACCGTCGCGCCCGCATCCGAGCTCAAACCCAGGCTGGAAGCATCGCGCAGCGTGGCCTGCGACCCGGTGCTGCCGGGGGCAGCGCAAGCAGCCAAGGACAAGACGACCGCAATAGCGAGCATCCTCCCCGTCATTGCGATTGCCGCGCTTCGCTCGCAATGACGGCCAGTGAAGCAATCCATGACTTCTGGCTGCATGGACTGCCGCGGTGGCCGTCTCTGCGAGGAGCGCAGCGACGTGGCAGTCGCAGTGACGAAGGTGATCCATGTCTTGCGGATGGAATGATCAAGCCTCATGCGGGCCTCCTGGAATCAAGGGGGTTGAAGACGGCGATTTGACCGGCGCATTGGCCAGCATGCGGCGCAAAAGGCTCTTCAGGGTTTCAAATTCTTCGGCCGAGAAGCCGGCCAGGCAGGCATTCTGGACGCCGCTGAGCACCACGGGAATACCAACTGCCGCGGTACGTCCCTCCTCCGTCAGCTCAATGTTGACGACACGCCGGTCGGCCACGGAACGCACACGGCGACACAGGCCTTTGGCTTCCAGCCGATCGAGCAGGCGCGTCATGGCACCGGCATCCAACTCGCAGCCACGCGCCAGTTCGGCCACGGTCGAGCCCTGGCCCATAGATAGCCTGAGCAGGGGCAGCCATTGGGCGTTGGTCAGGTCGCTGGCTTCGAGCTGGTGTTCAATTTCGTGCGCCAGACCAGTGAGCACACGCCGCATCAGGTAGCCCACGCTGTCTTCCGGGCGGTAGCCCTGAGCACGGTAAAAATTGGCAGTCTTGAGCATAAGGTCGCCGATATTATTTGCTTAGGCAATTATTGTCAAGGCTTTGTTTGGTGTGGCAACGGTTCCCAAAGTGCCAGAAGGCCGATCAACCCACGGGGTGCCCATTTTTTTGCCTGGCACAGGAATCGTTTTATGCATCCCCGCTCCAAGCCAGCATCGGCAGTCTGAAGCGTGCCACAATTGGCAATACTTCGTGAGGTTCTATTCGAAGGAGAGGTCCATGGGCAAATCGGAAATTATTGATTTGGCTCTGCATTTGAAAGCGGCAGAGCGCTACGAGGTTGCAGAGCGAATCATGCAAAGCTTGGACATGCCCGACGCTGAAATTGATCGAATCTGGGCGGAAGAGGCAGTGCGCAGAGCGCAAGCGTGTGATGAAGGGCGTATGAAAACACTGCCATTTGCAGCCGTTTTTGGCAACCCGTAATGCAAATTCGTTTCGCCGAATTAGCCAACGATGAGTTGGTTGATGCGTGCGATTGGTATGAACAGCAGCAGACAGGACTTGGCTTGCGGTTCAAGGATGCAGTGCGTGATGCGGCGCAGCGGATTGCCCGGACACCGTTATTGTTTCCAGTCGATCTGGAAGACGTGCGGCGTTATGTGATGAACCGGTTTCCCTATACCTTGCGCTATGTGTTGCGCGGCGATGAGGTTTGGGTCGTGGCGGTTTCACACCACCACCGCCGCCCGGATTACTGGGCAGAACGGATCAACAGCCAATGAGTACCCCAGCAATCACCGAGCCCGGTTCGGTACCCGCTGAAACGCTGTAGTTTCATTCAATGTCTGCCAACAACCCCAGCCCTTCCCCGGCACCCCAAGCCTCGCCGCGCTCCCTTTCGGGCTTGATGCCTTTTCTGCGTCCCTACCGAGGCCGCATTGGTCTGGCCCTGATCTTTCTGGTGCTGGCGGCGGTAGCGACGCTGGCTTTTCCGGTCGCCCTGCGCAGCCTGATCGATGGCGGTCTGGTGCAAAGCGACAAGGGCGCGCAGGTGATGGCACTGCGCGAGCACTTTGTTGCCCTCTTTGCCGTCGCCGTGGCGCTCGGTCTGTTTTCGGCGGCGCGTTTTTATATGGTGAGCTGGCTCGGCGAGCGCGTCACGGCCGATGTCCGTAACGCCGTCTACGCCCACGTGCTTGAGCAAAGCCCGGAGTTTTTTGAGACTACCCAGACCGGCGAAGTGCTGTCACGCCTGTCCGCCGACACCACGCTGGTGCAGACGGTGGTCGGCTCTTCGCTGTCGATGGGTCTGCGCAACACGGTGATGGGTATCGGTGCACTGGGCATGCTGATCTGGACCAACCCCTATGTCATGTTTCAGGTGCTGGGCGTCTTGGTGCTGGTGGTCATTCCGTCGCTCTGGTTTGGCCGGCGCGTGCGCAAACTCTCACGCGCCAGCCAGGACCGCATTGCTGACTCCAGTGCCATCGCAGCAGAAGTGCTGAACGCCATTCCGGTCGTGCAAAGCTATACCGCCGAAGGCCGTGAGTCGCAGCGCTTCACTGCTTCCACCGAGAGCGCCTTCAGGACCGCCGTGCGGCGCACCAAAGCGCGTTCGGTGCTGGTGGCCTTCATCATCATCGCCACCTCGGCGGCGCTGCTCTGGGGCCTGTATCAGGGCACGCAGGCAGTTGCGGCCGGACGGATCAGCGCCGGTGACCTGGGTCAGACCGTGATGTATGTGATCATCCTGGCCAGCGCCTTTGCGATTCTGGGCGAGGTCTATGGCGATTTGCTGCGCGCCGCCGGCGCCACCGAGCGCCTGATGGAATTGCTGGCGAGCCGCTCACCCATTACGTCGCCGATTGATCCGGTCCCCGTCCCGTTTCCGCTGGCCGGCAGCGAAATTGAATTTGAAGATCTCCATTTTCATTACCCGTCGCGCCCCAGGCAAGCTGCGCTGAGCCACTTTTCATTGCGCGTTCAATCGGGACAAACCGTGGCCCTCGTGGGACCCAGCGGCGCTGGCAAGAGCACGGTGTTCCAGTTGCTGCTGCGTTTCTACGACCCGGCATCGGGCCGCATCGTGCTAGACGGTGTCGAGACGCGCAAGCTGTCATTGCAAGATCTGCGCCAGCGCATCGGCATCGTGCCGCAGGACGCAGTAATTTTCTCCAGCAGCGCGCTGGAAAATATCCGCTACGGCAAACCGCAGGCCAGTGATGCCGAGGTCAAGACCGCCGCCCAGGCCGCTTTTGCGCATGAGTTCATCACCGCCCTGCCCGACGGCTATGACACCTTTCTGGGCGAGCGCGGCGTGCGGCTCTCCGGTGGCCAGCGCCAGCGCATCGCCATCGCCCGCGCCATGCTGAAGAACCCGCCGCTGCTGCTGCTCGATGAAGCCACCAGCGCGCTCGATGCCGAGAGCGAACGCATGGTGCAGGCAGCACTGGAAAGCGCCATGCAGGGCCGCACCACCCTCGTGATTGCGCACCGCCTCGCCACCGTGCAAAAAGCCGACCTGATCGTGGTGCTGGATCACGGCCAGTTGGTCGAACAAGGCACCCACGCCGAACTGGTAGCGCGCGGCGGCGTCTACGCCGGCCTGGCCGCCCTGCAGTTCAACGCTTGAATCTGCACGTCATTGCGAGCCTCCCGAATCCGGACCGATACCGCACACGGACCCTGAACCTGAAATTGTCATCCCGGACCTGCTCCGGGATCCAGTGCCACGCAAGCCATGGATTGCGGGTCGGGGCCCGCAATGACAAGCAGGGGAGTCACTGTTCATGGAAAGGAGCGCAGCGACGCGGCAATCCATGCGGTCCGAAGCCATGGATTGCTTCGCTTCGCTCGCAATGACCAGCGGCAGTGGCGCTGAACGCTGATGTTGCCGATCAGGCGAACTGACGCAGTTCTCGCAGGGCGACCGAGACCGGCGCGAGGTCTGCGCCCTGGGTGCTGATGGTGGTTAGCAAGCGCCACAGTCGCTCGATGGCAGGTGCCATTTGTGCGCGCCAATCGGCAAGCTGTTCCTGCCTGGAGAGCAGGCCGCGCGTGATCTGGCTGGCAATCGAATAGATGTCGTCCCTGGCGCTCGCGCGGGCCTGGGTCTGCCACAGCGTCTCGGTCGGCAAGCGGTTAATCTGCGCGCGCCATGCGCTCAGTCCCAGTTCGGCATCAATCGCGAAATAGGCGCGCGCCGCCTGCTCCAGGTCGGTGCTCGCGTGCCGTGCCAGATCGACCAGATCGAGCGCCGGGAAGATGAAATCCAATGCGCTCAGGTTTTCTGCCAACACCGGCTCGACGCCAGCCTCGACCAGTTCTTCTGCTGCCGCCTGCCAGCTCGCATGGGCCGTGGGTGGCAGCCAGTCTGTCAGATGCTTGCGCAGTTCCCGCGCTGCCGGCTGATAAGCCTGAATCAGCGTTGGCAAGTCGCTGTTTTGGCCGCGCGCACGCAGCATCCAGCGCGAGGCGCGCTGGGCAATGCTGGTCAGCCGCGCCAACAGATCAAGCTGCAAGCTGGCATCGACCTGGTAGTCCAGCGCGTCGATCTGATCCCACAGCGCTTCAAGGTCAAAGATCTCGCGCGCCAGTGTGAAAGCGCGAATCACGTCGGCCGCTGTCGCTCCGGCTTCCGAGGCAATGAAGTTGACGAAAGTGGCGCCAGTGCGATTGACCACCGTGTTGGTCATGAAGGTGGCGATGATCTCCCGCCTGAGCGGATGACTGGCAATGGCTGGCGCAAATTTCTGGCTCAACGCTTTGGGGAAGTAGGCGGCAAGTACGCGCTTGAAATAGGGATCGTCGGGCAGGTTGCTGGTCAGCAGTTCATCGAACACGGACATCTTGGCGTAAGCCAGCAGGACCGAGTTTTCAGGTGCGCTCAGACCTGTTTTGTGCGCCTTGCGCAAGGCAATCTCGTCGTCGGTCGGCAGGAATTCAATGGCCCGGTTCAGATGCCCATAACGCTCCAGCCACTGCAGGAGGCGTTGTTGGCCGTCGAGCAGGTACTGGGGTCGATGTGCGGCAATGTCAAGCGCCTGAGTCTGATAGTAGTTATCGGTTAAAACCAGCAAGCCGATTTCATCGGTCATGGAGGCCAGCAAGTCGTTGCGCTGCTTCAGGGTCAGGTCACCTGACTCGACCACGCTGCCGAGCAGGATCTTGATGTTGACCTCATGATCCGAGCAGTCAACGCCGGCTGAATTGTCGATCGCATCGGTATAGATCTGTCCGCCCTTTTGCGCAAACTCGATGCGGCCGTTTTGCGTGCAACCCAGGTTGCCGCCTTCGGCCAGCACCTTGCAGCGCAGTTCCTTGCCGTTGACGCGAAAGGCGTCACCCGCCTTGTCACCGACCTGGGCGTGACTCTCAAAAGCCGCCTTGACGTAGGTGCCGATGCCGCCGTTGTAGAGCAGGTCCACCGGCGCCAGCAGAATCGCCCGCAACAATTCAGTCGGCGTCAGCTCTTCGGTGTCTATGCCGATGACAGCGCGGGCCTCGCGGCTCAAGCGGATTGACTTGGCAGAGCGCGCGTAAACACCGCCGCCCTCTGACAGCAAGCTCTTGTCGTAGTCGTCCCAACTGGAGCGCGGCAAGGAAAACAGACGGGCTCGCTCGGCATGGGATCGTGCCGCATCCGGTGCCGGGTCGATGAAGATGTGCCTGTGGTCAAACGCCAGCAGCAGTTGGATGTGCGGCGACAGCAGCATGCCGTTGCCAAATACATCACCCGACATATCGCCGATGCCGGCTACCGTGAAGGGTGTGGTCTGCGTGTTGACAGACAATGAGCGGAAATGGCGCTTGACGGACTCCCAGGCGCCGCGCGCCGTGATGCCCATCTTCTTGTGGTCGTAGCCGACCGAGCCACCCGAGGCAAACGCGTCACCAAGCCAGAAACCGTAGTCAGCTGAAACGCTGTTGGCAATGTCAGAAAAACTGGCCGTCCCCTTGTCTGCAGCTACCACCAGATAGCTGTCATCGGCATCATGGCGCACGACATTGACAGGCGACACAACAGCGCCCTTGACCAGGTTGTCGGGGAGATCGAGCAGGCCGCAAAGAAACAGCTTGTAACAGGCTACGCCCTCGGCCAGAGTGGCTTCGCGATCGCTGGCTGAAGGAGGATGCTTCAGTACAAAGCCACCCTTGGAACCCACCGGCACAATCACCGTGTTCTTGACGTGCTGGGCCTTGACCAGACCCAGAATCTCGGTACGGAAATCTTCACGCCGGTCTGACCAGCGAATCCCGCCGCGCGCCACCTTGCCGTTGCGCAAATGAATGCCTTCGACACGCGGCGAATAGACCCAGATTTCAAAGAGCGGTTTGGGCTCAGGCAGACCCGGCACCTGGCGCGAGTCGAGCTTGAAACTCAGGTAGGGCTTGCGTGAACCGTCGGCTGCCCTTTGCCAGAGATTGGTGCGCAAGGTTGCCAGCACGCTGGCAAAAAACTGGCGCAGGATTCGGTCCTCATCCAGACTGGCCACCTCAGCAAGATGCCCTTCGATCTGTTGCTTCAGCGACTGCTGAGTGGCTGTCCGGTCGCTCGTCGCGGCGGGGTCAAAGCGAGCGTTGAACAATTCCACAATTGCCTGTGCGATCAGCGCGTTGCGGTTCAGCGCGCCTTCAATGTAGTTTTGACTGAACGCAAAACCAAGCTGCCGGAAGTAGCGTGCATAGGCGCGCAGCACGGCGATCGAACGGGCGTCCAGCGCGCTGCTGAGCACCAGCTTGTTCAAGTCATCGCTCTCGACTTCAGCGCGCCAGGCCAGGCAAAAGAGGTCTTCAAAACGCTGCTTCAAACTGGCCAGATCGGTATCGACCGGCAATTGCAGGCCGAGATCGTGAATCCAGAGCAACTCATCGGCGCTGCCAATGTGGTACGGGTGTTCATCGAGCACCAGCGCGCCCATGCGCTCGAGCACCGGCAAGGAGTCCGACAAGGCAACTTTGCTGGTGCTGTAAATCTTGAAACGCAGCTGACCCTGACTCGCATTCAGCGGTCGGTAAAGCTTGACCGCCAGCGGCCTTGCCTGGGACAAGGCGGCCAGCATGTCGGCGTCCTCGGCCGCTACAGCAGCCGAAAAGTCCTCGCGGTAGGCGATAGGGAAGGCGTTGGCAAAGCGGCGTGCCAGCAGCAGTCCCGGGCCCTCGCCATGCAAGCGCAACAACTCGTTGCTGCAGTCGTCTTCCCAGCGCTGCGCCAATTTTGCTACCCGCACTTCGAGCGCAGCCAGGTTGACATTCTGGGGTGCGGTGGTCCTGGCCCGCACAAGGTAATGAATGCGCGCCTGCGCGCTGTCGGTCAAGGTCGGCGTGAACTCAATCGACTGCCCCTCCAGCGCGCTCATCAATTCGTTGCCAATCCGGATACGCAACTCGGTATTGAAGCGCTCACGCGGCACGAAAACCTGGGCCGATGTAAACCGGCCAAACGGATCACGCCTGAGAAACACGCGGGTGCGCTGACGTTCCTGCAGACGCAGGATGCCCATCGCGTGCTCGGTCAGGCTGGCGACGTCAATCTGGAACAGTTCGTCTCGAGGATAGGCGTCCAGAATCGCCTGCAATGCCTTGGCCGCATGACTGTCGGGCACCACACCGGCGCTGTTCATGACCTGAGCCGCCAGCCGGCGTACGCGAGGAATCTGGCTGACTGGAGCCGAATAGGCAGTGGACGTGTAGAGACCCAGAAAGCGTGTCTCGCCCACCAGCTGACCTGCGGCATCGAAGCGCTTGACACCAATGTAGTCAAGCCAGGCCGGACGATGCACCGTGGCACGCGTCATGGCCTTGGTCACCAGCACCAGCTCATTGGACTCCATCAGTGCCACCGCTTCGCTTGGCAACAGTGTTTCCAGGGTCTGCGCGGGTCCGCGCAGAATGCCCAAACCTGAATCCGGGCAGGCGATCAAACTCACACCGACGGCGTCGCGCCTGAGCTCGTAGTCGCGTGCACCCAGAAAAGTGAAATGGCGGTCCTGCAACCAATGCAGAAAGTCGATGCCTTCCTGCCGACTGTCGCCGGACAGCGGTGAATCTTTCGCTGCATCGCTGACCTTCTGCACGCGCTCCAGCATGGCAAGCCAATCCTGCACTGAACTGCGCACGTCGCCCAACACCCTGGTCAGTTCCTGCCCCAGTGCCTGGCGTTCGGACTCACTGACAATGCGGTCGCACTCGACCAGAATGAGCGACTCGATCGGATCTTTTTGACCCAGAGCGCTCGCCGCAGCCACGCTGCTGGCACGGGTGACTCGGCCCGCGGCATCGCGCGCTACGCTCATCAGTGGATGCACAATCCAGTGGGCGGTGCGGCTGCTGCGGTTGATCGCCATGGTGACAGAGTCCACCAGGAAAGGCATGTCGTCATGCACGATTTGCAGCACCGTGTGTTCACTGACAAATCCGTCTTCTGCCAGCGTCGGGTTGAAGACCCGCAGCCTGGCGTTCTGAGCGGCGTGCGGCGCATCGAGCAAGCGCCAATGCGCATTGGCAATGGCATACAAGGTCGCCGGACCGCGCGCTGCCATCTCGTCGGGGTCGGTGTTTTCAAAATAGGCGCTTACAAAACTGCTCTGTCGCTGTGCTTCGGCGCCCGCATGTTCCTGCATGTAGCTCAGCAATTCGTCGGTGTGGGAACTCATCATGATTTTCCAGAAGTTCTTTGTGTCTTATTGCAGCCGGCCTTTAAGCGCCTCCGGCAAGGGAAACTGCATCACGGCAATACCTTCTTCGAGGAGGGATTCGGTTTGCGCAGGCGAGGCCTGGCCTCGGATGCCGCGCTCCTTGCTCTCGCCGTAATGAATCTTGCGTGCCTCTTCGGCAAAACGCTCGCCGACGTCGTCCGTGCTGGCCAGTACACGCCGGGCCAGGGTCATCCAGGCGGCTTGCAGGGCTTGCTCGGCCCCCGCCACGGCGACCGTCTCTTGCGGCGCTGCGGCACTTCCCGGAGCAAAGCCCGCCAGATTGAGACGCGGCGCACTAAGCTTCTTGGAGACACTTGCTGTGCCACAGACCGGGCACTCAATCAGGGAGCGCTCGCGCTGGCTCTGAAAATCTTCTTCCGAGGCAAACCAGCCTTCAAAGACGTGGCTCTGGCAACACTCAAGGTCGAGAACTTTCATGCGGCCATTATCCGGCGATATCGATGGCGACGGCGCCATGCCACTGCAACTGCCAGCTGCCAGCAAGGACGTTTTGCAACCAGAGCGCTCCGGTCAAGGTTTTGGCATCGGTCACCTGCCCGTCGCGACACCAGGCCAGCAGTTGCGACGGGCTGGCAATGAACACGTCGAGAAACTCCCCCGCATCGAGTTGGCTTTCGCCCGCTGTCAGGCCACGCGCAAACCAGATATCAATAAACTCGTTGGAATAGGAAATGACCGGGTGCAAGCGTCCAGCCAACGCCCACTGCTCGGCGCGGTAACCGGTCTCTTCCAGCAGTTCACGCTGCGCGCAGGGCTGGCTGGCTTCGCCGGGATCAAGCTTGCCGGCGGGAAACTCGATCATCACCTGAGCCAGCGGATAGCGAAATTGGCGCTCCAGCACCAGTTGCATCTCGCCTTGGGCATCGGTCAGCAAAGGTATGATCATGACGGCACCAGGGTGGCG
>CAITQH010000109.1 GCA_903894475.1 uncultured beta proteobacterium | reverse complement strand
GGCTTGCCAGCGGGAAGGCACCGACTTCACGCGAGTAGGGTCGATCCCAGCTATCGCCCAGCAGGGACGCCGCCGTATGCGGCGCGTGTTTGAGCGGGTTGTTGTCATGCGGCCACTCACCCCGTTCGATTTTCGCAATCTCCTGTCGAATGGAGATCATGGCGTTGATGAATCTATCCAACTCGCTGAGTGTTTCGCTCTCGGTTGGTTCCACCATCAGCGTGCCGGGTACCGGGAAGCTCAGGGTCGGTGCATGAAAGCCATAGTCCATCAGGCGTTTGGCTACATCTTCTGCCGAGACACCTTGGGCGCCACCACTGCTTTCCTTCAAAGGGCGCAAATCCAGAATGCACTCGTGGGCGACCCGACCGTTGGCGCTGGCATAGAGCGTTGGGTAGTGATCTTTGAGCCGGACGCTGACGTAGTTGGCGGCCAGAATGGCAACCTCCGTGGCGGCCTGCAAGCCCTGCGGACCCATTGTGCGGCAGTACATCCAACTGATCGGCAATACCGCCGCATTGCCCATAGGTGCTGCTGAAACTGCACCCTGGCCAGGCAGTCCACCAGCTGCGTGGCCTGGCAGGAAGGGAACCAGATCGGCTACCACACAGACCGGCCCCACACCGGGCCCACCACCGCCGTGGGGAATGCAGAAAGTCTTGTGCAGGTTCAGGTGGCTGACATCACCGCCAAACTCGCCCGGCGCTGCCAGACCCACCAGAGCGTTCATGTTGGCGCCGTCAACATAGACCCGGCCGCCGTGGGAATGCACCAGCGCGCAGAGTTCTTTGACGCCGGTCTCAAAGACGCCGTGCGTACTCGGGTAAGTGATCATCACGGCTGCCAGATTGTCGCTGTGCTGCTCGCACTTGGCTTCGAGGTCGGCCAGATCAACGTTGCCGCTGGCATCGCAGGCCGTGACCACGACGGTGAGGCCCGCCATCTGGGCGCTGGCCGGGTTGGTGCCATGGGCACTTGATGGAATCAGGCAGATGTTGCGGTGGCCCTGTCCATGCGCTGCGTGGTAGGCCCGGATAGTCAGCAGACCGGCGTACTCGCCCTGGGAACCCGCGTTGGGCTGCAGGCTGATGCCGGCGTAACCCGTGGCTTGACAGAGCCAGGCGCGCAATTGCGCATCCAACTCGGCGTAGCCCTGTAATTGATCCACGGGCGCAAACGGATGCAGTGCAGCAAACTCGGGCCAGGTGATCGGAATCATTTCACTGGTGGCGTTGAGCTTCATGGTGCAGCTACCCAGCGGAATCATGCTGCGGTCCAATGCCAGGTCCTTGTCGCTCAACACGCGGAGGTAACGCAGCATGCCCGTTTCGGAGTGGTGCGAGTTAAAGACCGGATGTGTCAGAAAAGCACTGCTGCGGCGCAGACTGGTCGGAATCAGGGTGGAGGCCTTGTCTTGCAGATCGGCCAACACGGGCAGGGACTGCCTGTCTGCTGCAAAGAAAGACCAGAGCAATTCGATGTCCGCACGGGTTGTCGTTTCGTCCAGCGAAATGCCGATGCAAGTCTCGCGCAGCAGGCGCAGGTTGGCGCCCGCGTCGCGGGCCTTTTGCGCAATCGACTGCGCTGCAGCAAGGCTGCCGGTTTGCACGGTCAAGGTGTCGAAGGCCGTGGCATAGAGCAGATTGCAGCCAAGGGACCTCAGTCCGTCAGCCAGCACGGCGGTGAAGCGCGCCACGCGCTCGGCAATGCGTTTCAAGCCTTCGGGGCCGTGGTAAACGGCGTACATGCTGGCCACAACGGCCGGCAAAACCTGCGCGGTACAGATGTTCGAAGTGGCCTTTTCCCGGCGGATGTGCTGCTCGCGCGTTTGCAGCGCCAGGCGGTAGCTGGGGTTGCCGTGGACGTCGATGCTGACGCCTACCAGACGCCCGGGCATTGAGCGCTTGAATTCGTCGCGACACGCCATGTAGGCGGCGTGCGGCCCCCCGTTGCCCATGGGCATGCCAAAGCGCTGCGTCGTACCAATGGCAATGTCGACGCCCATTTCACCAGGAGGCTTGAGCAGGGTGAGCGCCAACAGGTCGGCGGCAAGAATGAACGCAGCCTGTTTGCTGTGGATCACGTCGGCCGAGACCGACCACTCGGCAAGCCAGCCCGTGCTGCCCGGGTATTGG
>CAITQH010000108.1 GCA_903894475.1 uncultured beta proteobacterium | reverse complement strand
GCCCATCCCGATCACTCTCTCGACCGACCCGACAACCGCTGCGGGCATCCAAATCGGCGGTGAAATCGCGCTGACCGACCCGGACAACGGCAGCGTGCTGGCGACCATGCGCGTGACTGAGAAATATGCCATCGACAAGGCACACGAATGTGACACCGTATTCAAGACCACCGATCCCAAGCACCCTGGCGTCAAATTGGTGATGGAGCAGGGCGACGTCAATCTCGCGGGTCCGCTGAAGGTACTGTCACAGGGCGACTTTCCGGAGAAATACGGTGCCCTGTTCATGTCGCCCAAGCAGACGCGCGCGCAGTTCGCGGCCATGGGATGGAACAAGGTGGCCGCCTTTCAGACCCGCAACCCGATGCATCGCTCGCACGAGTACCTGGCCAAGATTGCGATCGAGACCTGCGATGGTGTACTGATTCATTCCCTGCTTGGCAACCTCAAGCCAGGTGATATTCCAGCCGAAGTGCGGGCCGAGGCGATTGCCACACTGACCGAGAACTACTTTGTCAAGAAGACCGTGATTCAAGCCGGCTACCCGCTCGATATGCGTTATGCGGGTCCGCGTGAAGCCTTGCTGCATGCGCTGTTCCGGCAGAACTACGGCTGCTCGCACCAGATTGTGGGCCGCGACCACGCCGGCGTCGGCAGCTACTACGGTCCGTTCGACGCGCATCACATTTTCGACACGATTCCCCAGGACGCGCTGCAGACACAGCCACTCAAGATCGACATCTCATTCTGGTGCTACAAATGCGGCGGCATGGCATCCGGACGCACCTGCCCGCACACGGACGCCGACCGGCTTCAGGTGTCAGGCACGCAGTTGCGCAAGTCACTGTCCGAAGGCGCACCGATTGCGCCGGAATTCAGTCGCCCCGAAGTGCTGGCAATCCTGCGCGAGTATTACGCTGGTCTTGACAGTCAATGATTCCCGTAAACCCCAACCCGAAAGAAGGAGAAGTTAAATGCCCACCTATGTGAGAACCGATAAGTGCGATGGATGCAAAGGACAGGACAAGACAGCTTGCATGTACATTTGCCCCCACGATTTGATGGCGCTGGACAAGGATGGTTCGCAAACCGGCCATGCGATGAAGGCATGGAACCAGGAGCCTGAGCAATGCTGGGAGTGCTATTCCTGCGTCAAGATCTGCCCACAAAATGCGATTGAAGTACGGCACTACGCTGACATCGTGCCGCTCGGCGGTTCGGTGCAACCGCTGCGTGGCTCGGACTCCATCATGTGGACCATCAAGTTCCGCAACGGTACCTTGAAGCGCTTCAAGTTTCCGATCCGCACCACCGCAGAAGGGTCGATCGACCCGTTCGGCGGCAAACCGATGCCAAAAATGGCCGACCTCACTGCGCCGGGTGTCTTCACCCAGGAAGTGATGGGCGGTTATCGCCCCGGCAAGCCCGAAGAACTGCTGCGCCGCGGCTGATCCCTACAACATCAACACATTGAGGAACCAAAAATGACTGGAACATTTGAAGCACCCGAAGTCGTCGTGGAAGAACTCGACATTCTGCTGATTGGCGGCGGTATGGCCTGCTGCGGCACAGCCTACGAAATGATGCGCTGGGCCGAGGCCGTCAAGGCCGAGACTGGCAAGGATCTGAAGATCAAGCTGGTGGACAAAGCAGCGCTGGACCGCTCCGGCGCCGTGGCGCAGGGCTTGTCTGCGATCAACACCTACATCGGACCCGATCTGGATCCGGCGGACTACACCCGCATGGTCTCCAACGACCTGATGGGCATCACCCGCGACGACCTGGTCTACGACCTGGGTCGGGTGGTTGACGACTCGGTGCACCTGTTCGAAGAGTGGGGCCTGCCGATCTGGAAGACGGACGCTGAAGGCGTGCGTCACGATGGCGCCGACGCCGAGAAGGAAGGTATCCCGGCATTGAAGGACGGCGGCAAGCCGGTACGGTCCGGCAAGTGGCAGATCATGATCAACGGTGAATCCTACAAATGGATCGTCGCCGAAGCGGCCAAGAAGGCGCTCGGCCTCGCCCGCATCGAGGAGCGCGTCTTCATCGTTCATCTGATCAACGACAAGAACGACCCAAGCCGCATCGCCGGCGCTGCGGGCTTCTCGGTGCGCGAGAACAAGATCTACATCTACAAGGCCAAGGCGGTCATGCTGGCTGCCGGCGGCTGCGTCAACCTGTTCCGTCCGCGCTCAGTCGGCGAGGGCGCTGGCCGTGCCTGGTATCCGGTCTGGAATGCTGGTTCGACCTATGCCATGGCGGCCGAGGCTGGCGCCGAAATGACCATGATGGAAAACCGTTTCGTGCCGGCTCGCTTCAAGGACGGTTACGGCCCGGTCGGAGCCTGGTTCCTGCTGTTCAAGGCCAAGGCCACCAATGCCTATGGTGAAGACTACATGGTCAAGAACAAGGAAATGCTCAACGACTATCCGCCCTATGGCGGTGCCATCGTGCCACCGGCCTGTCTGCGCAACCACCTTATGCTGCACGAGATGAAGGAGGGGCGCGGCCCGATCTGGATGGACACCGTGGCCGCCCTGGCCAAGCTGGCCGAAACCCTGACGCCGAAGGAAGTGAAGCATCTGGAAGCCGAAGCCTGGGAAGACTTTCTCGACATGTGCGTGGGTCAGTGCGGCATCTGGGTCGGCGAGAACGTCGACCCGCGCGAGAAAAACTCCGAGCTGATGCCCACTGAGCCCTATCTGCTGGGCTCGCACTCCGGTTGCTGCGGCATCTGGGTTTCCGGACCGACCGATCTGGGTGCTCCGACCACCGAAGAGTATGCCGACGTGCCGGCGCACCTGCCCAAGGGCTGGAACTGGGGCTACCGATCCATGACCACGGTCAAGGGCCTGTTCACGGCGGGTGATGGTGTTGGCGCTTCCGGCCACAAGTTCTCGTCCGGTGCCCATGCCGAAGGCCGTCTGGCCGCCAAGGCGATGATCAAGTATGCCCTGGACACTGCTGATTTCAAACTTGAGTTTGACGAGAGCACTGAGCAGATCGCCGCAGCGATCTGGAAGCCGGTGCGCACCTTCCTGGAACACAAGGACTACACCACGGCGATCGACATCAATCCGCACTACATCACGCCCAAGATGCTGCAGATGCGTTTGCAGAAAATCATGGACGAGTACGTGGCCGGTTGCAGCACCTACTACAACACCAACGACAAGATGCTCGGGGTGGCTGAAGAGAAGCTTGAGTTGCTGAAGGAAGATGCCGAAAAGATGCGCGCCAAGGATCTGCACGAACTGCTGCGGGCCTGGGAAAACTACCACCGCATCCTGACCGCCGAGGTCCACATGAAGCACATCCAGTTCCGTGAAGAATCCCGTTATCCGGGCTTCTACTATCGCACCGACAAGAATTTTGTCGATGAAGAAAACTGGCACTGCTTCGTCAACTCGATCTACGACAAGACCACCAAACAGTGGACTTGCTTCAAGCGCAAGCACGTTGATCTGGTGGACAAATCGAAGCTCTTCAAAGCACCAGCGCCACACTAACGCTTTGTTGCGATTAGTCGAGTAAAGTCGCAAGGGCCGGGCGCCGCAAGGTGTCCGGCCTGTTTTTATATTGGACAAGGTATCAAAATGAACGAAGACACGACGCAGAATCTGCCTTTTCCCGTCAATCCGGTACTGCCGCAGACCTTTGATGCCAACAAGGTGATCCAGTTTCAATGCCGCAAGGGCATTGCCTGCTGGAACGCATGCTGCAGCAATATCGACATTTCACTCACACCGTACGACATTCTGCGACTCAAGCTGCGCTTCGAGATCAGTTCAGGTGCCTTTCTGCAGCAGTACACCTTGCCCTATGAAATGGAGCAAGGAAGCATTGCCGGCGTCAAACTGCGTCCGATTGCCAACGGCAGTGCCTGCCAGTTCATGACGCCGCAGGGCTGCAGCGTCTATGAAGACCGCCCGACAGCCTGCCGTTACTACCCGCTGGCCCTGCTGTCCTTGCGGCGCCAGGATGAGGCCGCTGACAGCACCTCGTATGCACTGGTCGAAGAGCCCCACTGCCTGGGCCACAGGGAGGAGCGCAGCATCACTGTTGCGGACTACCGCAAGGAGCAGGGACTGGACGACTATGACGAACTGGCGCGCGGCTGGCGCCAGTTGATCCTGAAGAAAAAATCATCTGGCCCGAGCATCGGTAAACCGTCCAAGCGCAGTCTGGAACTGTTTTTCATGGTCTGCTACGACCTTGACCGGTTTAGCGAGTTTGTGGCGAGCGCGGGCTTCCGCCAACTCTACGATCTGCCGGCACAAGAGCTCAAAGATATTCTTTGCGATGACATTGCCTTGATGCAGTTTGGTTTTCGATTTCTCAGGCAAGTCCTGTTTGGCGAAGAAACCATTGCCTTGAGCAAAGAAGCCGCCGACCAGCGTCGCCTGCAGCGGATGGTCAAGAACCAGAGGTTGGAGACCGAAGCGGCCGCCCGGCGGGCCATGGAGCAAGACGAGATGCACGACGATTCGGACGATTGAGAGCCCTGAAGCCGAACTGCTACAAAACCTGTGGTCATAAGGACATGATGAATCGGTATTTGTGAATTGCGGCGCCGTGCCTTAGATTCGGCACACGGCATTGCATCCACAGGTACCAGATACATGATTCCCCAAAACAACATCACACGCGCTGCGAGCGCCACCGTTTCATCCAACCAATTTGATCGCAACGGCTATCTGGTCGATTCTGACTACTGGACTGAGGACCTTGCCGAAGAACTGGCGAGACAGGCCGGCATCGCCGAACTGACGGCCAAACACTGGCAAGTCATCGGCATCGTGCGCGAGGGCTATTTTTCCATCGGCGCGCTGCCGGTGATGCGTCTGGTGTGTCGGGCTGCCGGTCTGGATCCGAGCCGTGGCCACGAGTTGTTCAACAGTTGCAGCAGTCTTTGGCGCATTGCCGGCCTGCCCAACCCCGGTGAAGAAGCCAGGGCCTACATGCACTGATGCGAGGTGTGGCGCCCGGCAGGATTTACAGTTGGCGCCAGGGCAGGCCATGCAGGCGCCAGCCGCCCAGTGTGCCCCGGTGATGGTCAACGTCGAGTTCACCCTCAAAGCCCTCAAGGACATTGCATACGTTGGTGAAGCCGTGCTGCTCAAGTGTCAGTCCGGCTTCGGCTGAACGTTTGCCGCTGCGACAGATCAGAATGATGGGGCGGTCCTTGCGCCCGGCCATGCGCAGCGCGACATCGCTGAAATGCGGGTTGATCTCAAAATCGGGCTCGGTATTCCACTCGATGTTGACCGCATCGACCGGGTGGCCGACGTAATAAAACTCGGCCTCGGTACGGCAATCGATCAACAAAGTGTTGGGGTTGGCCTGAAGGACCTCAAAAGCCTTTTTGGGATGCAGATGTTCCATGGGGTTACTCCTTGACCGCATTGTGCAGTCAAGGCAAGGCCCGCCACAGACATCTTTGTCATATCCATATTCCGGCCGACGGCTCCCGTCCCGGCGTTTACTTTACGACGCCCCAGTCCTTGCGCAGTTGCTTGCCAACAGTCAACAGGAAGCGCAGCGTGTCCTGCGTCTCGGGGTCGCGCAGCATGCTCCACAGTCCGCCGATCCCGCCCGCCACGGGCTGGGCGGCTCGACTCGCTTTTGCAGCGGCGTCGATCGACAGCAGAACCTCTTGCACGGTTGTCATCCGATCAGCCAACTGCGGCAGCGTCGTCGCGATGCGCTCCAGCGCGCCGCTGGTTTGCAGGCCCTCCAGCATCTTGACCATCTGCTCGGCGCCGCCCCGACTGAAGCGGTCAAGCAGCGACAGGCCATTGCCAATGGTGTCAGTGAGGCGGCCCACCATCTCGTCGGTCAGCGCATCCTCAGCCGAGCTGTAGACGCGCACCAGCTTGATCATCCGGTCGAGGTCGCCGTTGTTGACCATCTCGGCCAGCGCGGGGATCGCCCGGTCCAGTCCCGCGCGGTTGACCTGATCGAGCAGCGCCAGTCCTTCGCCGATGGCTCCGCTCAGGCGACCGATCATCTCGTCAGTCAGCGCATCTTGCGCAGCGGCGTAAACCCGCGCGAGCTGCGACAAGCGCTCAATGTCGCCGTTATTGACCATCTGCGCCAACGCCGGAATCGCGCGCACCAAGCCGGCGCGATTGACCTGATCCAGCAACTCGGCAGCGTCTCCAGCGGTCGATGCCAGGCGTGACACCATCTCGTCGGTCAAAGCATCACGTGCCGCCGACATCACCTGTTCGACCTCGGTATGGATGACCTTGGCGTCCTCGGTTTGTGCGTTCATGTGCCGATCCTTCAGAGCAGTCCGCGCGCCGAAATCCAGTAGAGCTTGTTGTACGCGGTCTTGAACCAGTGCACGGCCTTGGTTGGCGGTCTGGGGTCTGGCGGGTTGAGATAGTCGAACATCGCGTAGGTCGCGCGGTCCTTGCCGGCCTCGATAAAGCAGAAGACCTTGCCATCGTAGTCGCGCACTGGCGCGCCGAGCTTGATCATGGCAGCAATATTCTCACCCAGCACCTCGGCCTCGAAGTGTGCCGTGGAGCCCGCCTTGCTGATGGGAATGTTGGTCGTGTCGCCGATCGCGAAGACGTTCTTGCGGCCTTCCATGTTGAGTTGGTGCCGGTTCGTCGGGATCCAGCCGCCGGCGCCCAGCTTGTTCTTCTCCAGCACCTCCATGCCGCGGTGTGCTGGTACAGAGATCAGCAGGTCGAACGGTGTCTCGGTGCCTTCCTCACTCTTGAGAAGCTTCGCGTTGCCGTCAACTTCCTTGAGGTTGAACAGCGTCTCAACCGTGATGCCCAGCCGATCAAACTCGGGGGCGGCCCACTTGGCGACATTTTCCAGTGAGTGCACGCGACCGATCGGGTAGGTGTAATGCAGCTGGACCTTGTCGCGGATGCCACGGTCCTTGAAGTAGTCGTGCAGCATGAAGGTGATTTCCAGCGGTGCCATCGGGCACTTGTGAGGCACGCCCATCGCGATGACGACGCGCCCGCCCTGAAACGCCTGCAGCGCGCGAAACATCTTGATCGCGGTTTCCTCGGTGTAGAACGACTGCCCGTGCTCGGCCAGGCCGGGGATCAGTTCGGGCACCGGGCGCGATCCGGTGGCGATCACCAGAACATCGTAGTCGAAGGTTTTGCCGCTCTTGCTCTTGACCTGGTTCTGGTCGAGCAGGAATTCCTCCGCCGGATCGACGAAGAGCGTGATGCCGGGCTCGAGCAGCGAAGCCTGGTCCTTGTACAACTCGTCAGGCGTGACGCGACCGAAGGCGAGGTAGAGCAAGCCAGGCTGGTACATGTGCTTTTCCGATGCCGTCAGCATCGTGATCTTGGCCTTGCCTGACTTGAGCTCGGGCGTCAGACGGCGCGCGAGATTGTTGGCGAGGATCGTTCCACCCATGCCGCCACCGATGATCAGTATCTTCATGACTACTCCTTTTTTTGAGCCCATACGAACCGACGTTGTCACTTCAATTTTTTGACCGCGATGTGCCAGACGCCCGCTTCCTCGCGCGCGCCCTGGTACTCGTGCCCGACCTTCTTGATCCACTCCGGAACATCCGCGACCGAGCCTTTGTCGGTCGAGAGCAGTTCCATCTCGTCGCCAATCTGCGCCATCTTGATCCAGCCGATCAGTTCCATCAGCGGTCCCGGACAGAAGCTGCCTCGGGCATCAATCACTTGTTTCTCGGCCATCGTTCACTCCACTCTAGATGCCAACGTTAGAAAGTCCAAACCTGGGCGTCGCGCGCGTCGCGCAGGAACTTGGTGAGTCCCATGGGTTCGCCCAGGTAGGGTTGCAGAGCCTGACCATCGATCCCCATGACATCCAATGCCATGGAGCAGGGATTGATCCTCGCGTCACCCAGTTCCACTGCTTGCTCAAACAGAGTTCGAAAGGGTGGAATGTTCTTGCCAGCCATCAATGTTCCAAACGGCCCTTCTACCGGGGCGGGTGTGGCGTCGCCCTTGACAAAGTAAGGCATGGCGTTCATCGACAGGAACACGTGGACATTGTTGCCACTGACGGCCGCCACAGAGGCCATCATGGCTGCCATCTGCAGTCGCTCGAGGGTCCCGGACACAACAACGATACTGATCTTGTTCGCTTCCATTTCCACCTCTCAACACAACCAGGGCGGCAGTGTGCATGCGCTGAGGCGGCCAGGGGATCATGCCGCACGATACGAAGTATGACCCTCCCCTTCACAGTGTCATTCGGTGTTTACCCGTAGACGGACCCGCTGGCGCTTCATCTTACAAAGTCCGACGAAGATGCACAATAAGCGCAGCTACCCAAACGGTGACCCAACATGGACCTTCAAGAACTACAGACCACCCTGCGCGCCTTTGCAGCTGAGCGCAATTGGCAGCAATTTCACACTCCCAAAAACCTTTCGATGGCACTCATGATTGAGGCCGCAGAGCTGGCAGAAATCTTCCAATGGATGACGCCTGAACAGTCGGCCTCTGCCAGTGCCGACAAGGTCTTGCAGTCCCGCATTGGAGAGGAGTTGGCCGATGTGCTGATTTATCTGCTGCAGCTTGCCGACCACACATCGGTTGACCTGCAACACGCCGTAGCCGACAAGTTGGTCAAGAATGCCAGCAAGCACCCGCCTATCGGAGAGGGCCTTACTGCTGGCACGCTTGCCGTTGCTTGTTGTGACGATGGCGCGCAGCGCACCTGACAGTTTTGACGGCGCCTGGTGGCGATAGATCCGGCCTGCGCGGCCAGCGCAAGTAATCCCGCCAAAGAACTATTTCTTGGCCGCGATCTCCTGCAGCTTCTTCGGCTTGATGACATGCCCGTCCAGCCCGGCCTGCTTCACCGTGCCGCCGTAAGCGACGCTCATGAGTTGCGAGTAGTAGAGAACCGGCATGTTGAGCTTGGTGCCGTATTTGCGGTTGATCTCGGACTGGTAGACCTCGACGTTGGCCTGGCACAGCGGGCAGGGGGTGACGATCGCATCGGCTCCGTGATCGTAGGCCGATTCAACAATTTCGCGAATCAGTTTTTGACTCTTCTCGGGCTCGGGAAATGCCAGCGAGCCACCGCAGCAGGACACTTTGTGCTCGTAATCTGCAATCGGTTCGCCGCCCACGGCCTCGATCAGCTTGTCAAGATACAGAGGATTCTCAAAGGACTCGCCGGCAACGCCAAACGGACGGTTGGTCTGACAGCCGACGTAGCCGGCAAACTTGACACCAGCGAGTGACTTGACGACGGGCTTTTTCAATTCGTCGTAGCCAAAGTCCTCAATCAGCACTTCTACCATATGTCGCACCGGAGCAGTGCCTTTGTAAACCAGCCCCGCTTCTTTCAAGGCCTCGTTGGTTTCAGCCAGAAGCTGTGGATTGTGATCAAGCTTTTCCTTGGCCTCGCGCGCGTTGAGCCAGCAACCGGCACAGGTGGCAACGATGTCTTTGCCTGGCAGATGCCTTTCTGACAGGGTCAGGTTGCGCGCATTCAGGGCCAGGCGTTCAAGTTCCTGACCACCGGCGTAGCTGATCGATGCGCTGCAGCAGTTCCAGTCGGGAATCGGGCTCAGCTTGATATCCAGTGACTCGCACATGGAGTTGACGGACACCATGTAATTGACGGCCGAGGTCCGGCTTTGCGACGAACAGCCAGGATAAAACGAGTATTCTTTTTTCGCCATGGTGATTCCTAATCAATTGGGAGCGGCCAAGCCCTTGCGTTGGCCTTCGATTTCGCGAGCCTTCTTCAGCATCGCCGTAATGCCTTTGTGGTCCTTGCAACCGTGGCCTGCGAACAGTTCAAACGGATTGAGACGTTTGGCAAGCACCAGTCCCAAAGCCACATTGCGCATGTCCCAGCCTTGTTTGATGCCCGCAAAGAGACCATCCCTGAAGTACAGCCCAATGGTCAGCTTGAGCTCATTGAGTCGGCCGTTCTTGATACAGTTTTTCCAGAACAGAACTGAAAAGTGGCGTGTCGGTTGCGCCTTCGGTGTGAAACCGAGATTGTGGGCATGTCGTGCGATACCGTGCATGATGTGCGTGATCGGAAGCTTGCGCGGACAGCGTGCCATACAGTTGTAGCAAGAGGTGCACATCCACATGGCGTCGGACTTCAGTACTTCCTCGCGCTTGCCGGCACGGATCATCATGAAAATCTTCTGCGGTGTGTGCTCCCATTTCGGACCGAGCGGACAGGATCCGGCGCAAACACCGCATTGCATGCACATCTTGACCCATTCTCCATCTTCAACATGGGCCTCCACTTCCCTCAGGAAGTTGTTGCGGTAGCGTGTCGTGGTGACGTTGCTGCTGGCCGTCCTGGTCGTTGGCAGTGTTTCCATCAGTTGAACCCCTTCATTGGCGACATGCCGATTTCCTTGATCTTGGCGGCGTACTCGTTGATCAATGCGGCGACTTTCTGGTTGTCCGTGATCGCAACCTCATAGCTGGCAACACGCTCTGTCTCGAGCCCCATGCCCTTGAGCGTGTCGTCGATCTTGCTCATGCGGTAATAGGCCAGTTCGGAGCCTTTGACAAAGTGACACTGGTAGTCATCGCCGCGCTTGCAACCCATCATCATCACACCGTCCCAACCGCCGTTCAGTGCATCGGTGATCCAGATCGCATTGACCGAGCCCAGGCAGCGAACCGGAATGGCGCGTACAAAGGCGGAATAGACGGTGCGCGACAGGCCCGCCATGTCCAGCGCCGGATAGGCGTCGTTCTCGCAGGCCAGCAACAGGATGCGTGGCCGCTCCGAGAACTCGTCGGGCATGTCGACGGATTTGATCTGACTGCCCACCGTGTCGACCGAATAATTCTCGAATGAAATCACGCGCACCGGACAGGCGCCCATGCAGGTGCCGCAGCGCCGGCAACGCGCTTCATTGAAGACCGGAAAACGCCGCTCGTCTTCGTCGATGGCGCCGAACGGGCATTCGACCGTGCAGCGCTTGCACTGTGTGCAGCCCTCGAGTCGCACAATCGGGTAGGACAAGTCGCCTGAGCGTGGATGAGCCGCGCGGCCCAGTGCCGCGTTTTCTACCGTCTGGATCGCTTTCAGTGCGGCGCCGGTGGCATCCTCGATCGCCTGTTGCATGTCCATCGGGCGGCGCACGGGGCCAGCGGCATAGATGCCGGTACGCCGCGTTTCGTAGGGGAAGCAGATAAAGTGCGAATCGGTCAGACCGGCGGTCAGCTGCGGCAAGTCCTTGCCCTGGCGATAAGTCAGATTAAGTATCGAAATCGGTTTGACTTCGCCCTGCTGCTCTTCCGGCAGTTCGATGTTGACGCCCGAGTTGGGTACCTGACCGGTAGCCAGCACCACCAGGTCTGCATTGACTGTGGTGTTTTCGTCAAGAATCAGATCCCGAAAGCTCACCGTGCAGCCACCGTTGTCTGCCTTGACGCCGCTGACACTGCCCTTGGTGAAGGTCACACCTTTCTCCTGGGCACTGCGATAAAAGTCTTCACCCATGCCCGGCAGACGCAGGTCGGTGTAAAGCAGCACCGTATCGATGTCCGGATTGGCGTCCTTGAAATACATCGCCTGCTTGACGCTGGTGGCACAACAATGCCCGGAGCAGTAAGGCAAATGGGTGCCTGTCGTGTCGCGCTGACCGGCGCATTGGACAAACACGACACTTTGTACGGCATGGCCATCAGCGCGCTTGAACACATTGCCCTGGGCTGCCTTGGCGAGCGCTTCCAGACCGGCCTGATCAACGACACCGGGCAGACCGCCGCCGAGCTCGGGCAAACGCGCCATGTCATAAGTGCTAAAGCCGCTGGCCTGGACAATCGCTCCGACCATTTCCTGCACAACGGCACCGCCGTCCTGCGCAATGCTTACTGCGAAGCGGCCTGGCGCACCGGCCGTCTCGGCCAAGGTCGAACTCAGATAAACACTGATCAGCGGATGCGCCACGACCCGGCCAATCAGCTCGTTCATGCCGGTGTCCTGCGGCTGCGCATAAGGCTCCCGGTACGGCACCCGTTTCCACAAGCTGGCAGCCCAGCCGCCGAGCTGCGGCGCCTTTTCAACCAGCAATACCTGATAGCCGGTTTCGGCTGCTTCAATTGCTGCCGTCAGGCCTGTGACCCCGCCGCCAACGACCAAGATCCGCTTGTTGCTGCCGCTATTGGCAACGCCACCGGGTACCTTCATCTTCTTCAGCTCTGCGCAGCCCATGCGAACGTAGTCGTTGGCCATCTCCTGGCGCACCTCGTCGTGTGCAGCTCCGGTCGCGACGATCCAGATGACACCTTCACGCAAATTGGCACGGGTCACGGCAATTCCGGGAAAATCGAAAGCCTCGGTCTTGGCGCGACGTGAGCAGGCCGCGATCATCACATGAGTGACGCCCTCTTTTTCAATGTCGTCACGAATAGACTGCACTCCAGCGACGCTACAAAGAAAATCGTGTCGCTTGACCAGCGGCATCTTGCCCTCCTTCTTGGCAATCTTCTCGATCTCGTTGAAGTTCAGCGTGTCACCCAGTCCACAGCCAGCGCACAGGTACGCGGCGAATTTATTGTCAGCCACTTTATGCTTCCTCCCCAGCTGTCTGATGAATAACCTTGATGGCGCGCAGCGCCGCGCCGGTGGCACTTTGTACCGAGCGATTGACATCGAGCGGGCTGCTGGCGGCGCCAGCACCGAGCATGCCGCCGTCGGCGGAACCCTCGATGAAGCCGGATGAATCCGTGATCACATCGGTCGGCAAGGTAATGCCGCTGCTTTCTGGCTCCATGCCAATCGCGAGCACCACAAGTTCGTGCGTGCTGGCATAACGGTGGTAGCCCTCGGTGTCGACGCCGTGCAGGATCAGGTCGCCGTTCTGGGCAGCATCGACGCTTGCGACCTTTGATTTGACAAAAGTGACAGTCGAATCGCGCTGTACCTGCTGGTAGAAATCTTCGAAGCGGTCGATGGCCCGGATGTCTATGTAATAGACGGTTGATTTCGCTGCGTCGCCGTGCGCCTCGCGCACATACTGCGTCTGCTTCAGCGAGGCCATGCAACAGATGCGCGAACAATGCCGCAAATGATTTTCATCGCGCGAACCGGCGCACTGGATGAAGGCGATGTTTTTCGCCTCCCGTCGGTCAGATGGGCGCAGCAGCTTGCCACCGGTAGGTCCGTTGGGGTCGGCCAGGCGTTCGAACTCGAGGCTGGTGATGACATTGGGGAAGCGCCCATAACCGTAGGGTTGAATCCTGGCGGCATCGTAGGGTTTCCAGCCGGTTGCCCAAATCACAGCACCTACCGAAAGCGTTACGGTCTGCTCCTGCATCGCCAGATCGATGGCGCCGACCTTGCAGGCGGCTTTTGCTTTCTCTGCATCTGCTGTGCCAATCAGGGACGGGTCCAGCACATAGCGTTGCGGATAGGCCATCGCGAAGGGCAGGTAGGCAGCCTTGCGTTTGTCCTGTCCATAGTTGTCGGTGTTGGGGATTTCGGTGCTGATGGCGGCGCCGCAATCGCCGCAGGCAGTGCAAAGCTCACTGACGTAACGCGGTCGAATCTTCAAGGTGACGCTGTAGGCACCGCGTTGGCCCTCGATACTCACGACCTCGACCATGGTCATCACCCGAACATTGCGATTGCTTTTGAGTCGCCGCAGATTGATCTCGAGCCCGCAAGTTGGGTGGCACATCTTCGGGAAGTAGCGGTACAGCAGGGCAGTGCGCCCGCCCAGCGTGGCGCTGCGCTCGACCAGTACCACCTCCCGTCCGCATTCGGCCGCTTCGAGCGCCGCCGTCATGCCGCTGATGCCACCGCCAACCACGAGAATGGTTTGACTGGTCGCGATAGTTGCTGTCATGAGATCTCCAGTGCGTTGCTGGTTAATAAAAAGGTCATCGTCCGTTGGCCTGTGTCAGTTCAGTTGTTGAATTTCGAACTCAAAACTTGCAAGATCGGCGAGTAGCCACGTTGCGGGCGCTCCCAGCCCGCCAACGCTGCCCGGGTTCACCAGCCAGGTCATGCCCCCGGCAACAGTCGCTTGTTGCTGCACGCTGGCTGCATGGGAGTGGCCGCAGCAGACGATGTCGTAGTCGCCGGTGCAGGCCAGGCCGCGCGCGTAGTGCGGGTGGTGCGTCGCAAACAATTTGCGCCCGGCCAGGCGCAGGTCGATGTCGCCGCCATGGTAGGTGATCAGTCCAGCCGAAGCCTTGCATAGATTCCAGAGCGCTACCGGGTCTCCCACGTTGTTGCCATGAACCAGATGGACCGGCAAGCCAAGCTCAAGCAGTGGGCGCAGCGTCATGGCGCCAATCAGATCGCCGCAGTGGACCACCAGTTCGGCTCCGGCCGTTTTGGCCGCCAGCACGGCCGCTGCCAGCATGGGCGCGCGGTCATGACTGTCCGAGACGACGCAGATCTTCATGGCGCAGTCGTCATACCATCAGCGGACCGTGATACTCAGCGTCGGCCGAGTCGGTAGCCAACTCGATGGCCGTGGCGCCACTTGAAATGCCGCGGCGCTGGCTTTCATGGTCGGCTTGAACACGCAGCAGTGTTTGTACGCAGATCCACAGGTCGGTGTACTCCTCATGGCCGGTCCCATAATGATCCGCATCGGAGTAGAAAAACTGGCAGCGATAGCGAGCTGGCGCTACTTTGCAGACGACAAAATGGGCACCGCGTTCGCTCCAATAGAGCGCCGGGCAGCTCGTCAATTCAGTGCTTGCCGGGTCAAGTTGCAGTTCGCCATCGGCCAGTTCCGGCAACACGGGCCGGTTGTAGCGCTGCAGCAGGAGTTCGGCCACGAGCTGGCACTCTGGCTCTGTGAAATTGAAGACGGTGACGTTCACGAATAGACCTCGGTTCAATAAGCAATCTGCGCGTTTCGTGCGCGCCCACAGCGCGACCATGAAACCATTGTCAGACACGCCATTTGATAAGTCACCTACCCATAGGGACTACCCGAGCTACCCATTCGGAGTATGGTTTTACCTGGCTGTTTCCTGTTCAATCCACCCAAGTTAACTGGTGAATCGTTGGTGCTTCATCAAAACAGAGGTATAAATTTGTCATGAGCGACGCACTGGACTATCTGCTCAAAGCGCGACCGGAGGCGCTAGGTCACTACTTTGCCTTTCTGAAAGATGCCGGCAAGCATCTGGACCCAAAGACCAAGAACCTGATCTCCGTTATCACCAAGGTTCACTCGCAAACCGATCGCGGCCTGCGTCAATACCTGCGCCGTGCGCTGCGTGAAGGGTGTACACCTGTGGAGGTGCTGGACGCCTTGCTGATGGCATTTCCAGCGCTGGGGCTGGCCAAAATTATCTGGGCGGTGGACGTCATTCTCGATATGGAGCTTCCGGAATTCCAGTCAGACATTCTGAGCAATCCGGCCCGCTGGCATGACATCATGGCCAGCGCCGATGTCAAGAGCGGCGAGGTCGCGCGCAGCGAATGCGATGGACTGGGTCTGTTCATCTACCGGGACAAGAAAACGTTTCAGGTGTATGACAGCCGCTGCCCCCACCGCAGCACCAATATCCCCGAGTTGGCGATCCAGGGCGACACCCTGACCTGCCCGAAACACCAATGGGAGTTCGACGCGAAGAGCGGTGACTGCATCAAAAAGGGTGACAGCCCACTCAAGCGCATCGAGTCCAAAGTTGTCAAAGGCCGTTTACTGGCCTTTTGGTAAGAGCCGGTAACCCGGTTTTTCAAATCGTCACCGCCCCGGTGACCAAGCTGCGCTTCACTTTATTACAACGACAGGAGATAGACATGACCAGATCCGCGAAACTTATTTCACTGACACCTCTTTGCGCGCTGCTAGCAGCCGCCTCAGCCTATGCCACCAACGGCATGCTGATGGAAGGCTACGGCCCGATTGCCAGCGGCATGGGCGGTACGTCTCAGGCGATAGATCATGGCAATGCTGCCATGGCACAAAACCCGGCCACTTTGGCCTTGATGGCCGACGGCACTGCCCGCTTTGACCTGGCGTTTGGCTTGCTGGGCCCCGATGTGAAGAGCAATATGCCGGGGATCGAGGCAAAATCCGGCGGCACGTCCTATGTCATGCCAGCGATGGGTTATGTCAAGCGCAGCGGTGCTTTTACCTACGGTGTTGGCATGTTCGCCCAGGGCGGTATGGGGACCGAGTACGAGGCGACTTCGTTCCTTGCCATGGGGTCGGGCGCGCCGGTGCGCTCAGAGCTTGGGGTCGGCAATGTCATCTTCCCGCTTGCCTACCAGGTCAGCCCGGATGTCACGGTCGGCGCCACCCTGAAATACATCTGGTCGTCACTTGATATGTTGATGGCTGCCAGTGGTGCCCAGTTGGGCGGGATGGTGACGGGTGCCAGCGGTAATCTGGCGGGCGCGTTGGCGCCGCTGTCAGGTGCGCCATGGGCGCGCATCAACTTTTCAGATGACAACAAATTCACCGGTGCCGCCAGTGCGACCGGTTTCGGTGCATCGGTCGGAGCCACTTTCAGACTCAATAAAGAGGTCTTGATGGGGGCGTCCTACCAGCCAAAGTCGAGCCTTTCCGATATGAAGACCGGCAGCAGTGTGGCCAGCATGACGGCCTTTGGCGGTTTCGCTGACCACGGGCAGATCACTGTCATCGACTTCCAGATGCCGGCGGTGCTGGCCATCGGTGCTGCTTGGCAAGCTTCGCCTGCGCTGCTGCTGGCAACTGACCTCAAGGCCATCGGCTGGGCTGATGTCATGAAGAGTTTCAAGTTGCGGTACGACAGCGCCCAAATGGGTGGCTCGGTGAGTTTTGCCATGCCGCAAAACTGGAAGGATCAGACCGTCCTGACTTTGGGCGCCGCCTGGAAGGCCAATGACCAACTGACCCTGCGCGCCGGCTTGAATCTGGCAGACAACCCGATTCCCGATGCAACAGTGAACCCCTTGTTTCCGGCGACTGTGAAAAATCATTTCACTCTGGGTTTGGGCTACCAAGTGTCGCCCGCAGGTGACTTCAATATGTCGTTGACCATGGCTCCCAAGGTCACGGTGACGACGCCTCAGGGCATCGATATTTCACACGCTCAGACCAACTGGCAATTCATGTACAGTCAGCGCTTTTGAGCGACTGCGGGGGCCGGCCTTGCCGCAAAATTCCGACCGGCGCTCCAGGACTTGATACGATACCTTGATGCCCCATCACTCGCGTAAGTACTGGCTGTACCACCTGCTTCCCTTCATGCAGTGGAAGCACCTGGTGGATCGAAAATCCACCCGTGCCGATCTGATCGCCGGACTGACAGGCGCCTTGATCGTTTTGCCGCAGGGTGTGGCATTTGCCACCATCGCCGGGATGCCACCGGAATATGGCCTGTATGCGGCGATGGTGCCGGCCATCATCGCAGCCCTGTTCGGCTCAAGCTGGCATCTGGTCTCTGGTCCGACCACCGCCATTTCGATCGCCGTCTTCGCCGCCATGAGTCCGTTGGCCGATCCCGGTTCGCCACAGTTCATCAGCATGGTGATCACGCTCACCTTCCTGACTGGCTTGTTTCAACTTATTCTGGGCTTGGCGCGCATGGGCGTGCTGGTCAATTTCATCTCTCACACCGTGGTGATCGGTTTCACCACCGGAGCAGCGCTGCTCATTGCAGTCAGTCAGGTGAAGAACTTCTTTGGTCTGGAGATCGCCCGTGGCGCTCATTTTCATGAGGTGCTGGAGCAGTTCTTCCTGCAATTTGGCGACATCAATCCTTATGTCAGCGCGGTCGGTGCGGTCACCCTGGCGGTGGGTATCGTGGCCAAGAAGTACCTTCCAAAGCTGCCATACATGATTGTGGCCATGGCCGTGGGAAGCGTTGTCGCCTATCTCATCAACAATCAGTTTGGCGTCCATGTCACGCGGATCAAGACGGTGGGGGCGCTGTCGGCCCATCTGCCACCGTTCTCCATGCCGGATTTTTCGTACATGACCCTGCACGTCGTGATGTTCCCAGCCTTGGTGGTGAGTATGCTGGCATTGACCGAGGCGGTTTCGATCGCCCGCGCCATCGCGGTCAAATCCGAACAGGGTATCGACAGCAATCAGGAATTCATCGGGCAGGGCTTGTCCAATCTGGTCGGCAGTTTTTTCTCCAGTTATGCATCATGCGGCTCCTTCAACCGCAGCGGCGTCAACTATGAAGCGGGTGCACAGACGCCGCTAGCGACAGTGTTCGCATCGATTTTTCTATTGCTCATCCTGCTGCTGGTCGCACCCCTGGCTTCCTATTTGCCAACGGCCGCGATGGCCGGCATCCTGTTTCTGGTTGCCTGGAGCCTGATCGATTTCCATCACATCGCCGCTATTGCTCGCACCAGCCCCGCGGAGACGATCACCTTGTTCGTCACGTTGATCGGTACAGTGATCGATTTGGAGAAGGGAATCTTCTTCGGTATCCTGCTTTCGTTAGCGCTCTATCTCTATCGTGTTTCGCGACCATCGATCGAGCCGTCGGTGCCGGCCAGGGAAGAGGGGGCCTACCATTTTGTCGACGCACACGGTCATCCGGAATGTCCACAGTTGCGCATTGTGCGCATCAATGGCTCGATCTTCTTTGGAGCGGTTGACTACGTAGGAAATGGACTGATGCAGATCGACAAGGAGAATCCGCAGTGGAAGACGGTGATGATTGTCGCCAGCGGCATCAATTTCGTCGATGTGGCAGGCGCCGAGATGTTGGCGCAGGAAGCGCGGCGACGGCGCAAAATGGGCGGTGGACTGTACCTTTATCGCTGCAAGGATTCGGTCTACCAGTTCCTGCGCAAGTCGGACAAACTTGATGACATAGGGCAGGATGGTTTTTACCCCGCGATGTCAAACTGGAGCGGGTCTATTTATGGCACGCTTGATCGCGAGATCTGCCGCAGTTGCCGGACACGTATTTTCCCGGAGTGTCGCGTTTCGCCTGTGCAAGGCGAGTCCGGATCATCGTGAACAAGACGATTGCTCGCCTCTTCCCGTTCACTTCATGGTGGCCGCTGCGTGGCGAGACGCTCAGGGCTGATCTGATCGCCGGCATCACCGTCGCGCTGGTACTCATTCCGCAGTCGATGGCCTACGCCCAACTGGCGGGGATGCCGGCCTATTACGGACTGTACGCTGCGTTCTTGCCAAGCATGATCGCCGCGCTGTGGGGGTCGTCGGCCCAACTGGCGACCGGGCCTGTGGCAGTGGTCTCCCTGTTGACGGCATCGGCGCTTGCACCGCTGGCCGCATCTGCCTCGGACCAGTTTATTGCACTCGCAGTGCTGCTGGCACTGATGGTCGGTGTGATTCAGTTGACACTGGGTGCCTTCAAACTCGGCGTCGTTGTGAACTTTCTTTCGCATCCGGTGATCGTCGGCTTTACCAATGCCGCGGCCATCATTATTGGACTTTCCCAGATCAACAAACTGTTCGGCATTTCGATTGGACGAAGTGAATATTTTCTGCAGGATGTGGCGGGGATGATCCAGCAAGTCGGCGCGATGCACCTGCCGACTTTGATCATGGGCGGCGCTGCGTTTGTCATCATGATCGGCATGAAGCGCTTGACGCCACGACTGCCCAATGTGCTGTTTGCGGTCACGCTGACGACACTGGTAAGTTGGGGCAGCGGCTTCGAGCACAACAGCACCAGCAGGGTGGAATACATCGTGGACCGTGACGTCGGTATGCTGGCGCAGGAATTCATGCGAACTGAAGCACACATGGTGGAATTGAAGGAGCATATTGCCCAGCATGCGGTCGAACTCAAAGAGCTTCAGCAGCGGGGGACCAGCGGCCAGCATGTCGCGGCCGTGCGTTACGAGATTGAGTTGCTGCAATTGGAGTTGCGCAATGCCGATACCGAGAATCGCAAGAACAGCCGTTCCCTGCGCAACTTCATTTTCGAGCAGGTCCCGGCGCAGGGGGAGCTCAGACCGAAACTCTACCTTCATGGACAGGTGCCCGTCGCAGAGATTTCGGATAGCTATCGCTGGCGCATCGGCAGCCTGCGTCATGGCGAATTGAAGTTGCTGGGTGGTGGCGAAGTCGTGGGCAGCATTCCTGCCGGGCTACCACAGCTTTCCTTGCCGAACTTCGGTTGGAGCGACATTGGGACTTTGTTTTCAAGTGCCTTGATCATTTCCCTGGTCGGTTTCATGGAGGCGATCTCGATTGCCAAAGCAATGGCCGCCAAGACCAAGCAACGCATTGATCCGAATCAGGAATTGATCGGTCAGGGTCTGGCCAACGTGGTCGGTAGCCTGTGTCATTCCTTTCCTGTGAGTGGTTCGTTTTCGCGCTCTGCGGTCAATCTCAATGCGAACGCCAGGACCGGTTTGTCGTCGGTGTTCGCCAGCGTCATCGTGTTGCTGACGCTGCTGTTTTTGACGCCAATGCTGTACCACCTGCCGCAAGCGGTGCTGGCTGCGGTCATCATCATGGCGGTTAGCGGCTTGATCAATTTCGCCGCTCTCAAGCATGCCTGGCTGGTGCATAAACACGACGGCATTGCCGCCGGGGTGACATTTGTAGCGACACTCGCTTTTGCGCCGCATCTTGACAATGGCATCCTGCTTGGTGCGGCGGTCGCGATTGTGCTGTTCCTGTACCGCACCATGAAGCCACGCGTGGCCCGCTTGGGGCGCCATAGCGACGGCACCCTGCGCGACGTCAAGGTATATCCGGAGATTCCCACCAGCGAGCAGGTGATACCGGTACGTTTCGATGGCCAACTGTATTTTGCGAACGTCGCCTATTTTGAAGATGCCCTGCTTGAGGCGGTGGCAAGCAAGCCAGACGTCAGGTATGTGCTGGTGGTTGGCAACGGCATCAACAGTCTTGACGCGTCAGGTGAAGGCATCATCAAGGCGTTATATGAGCGTCTGCGCGACAACGGTGTCACTCTGGTGTTTTCCGGGCTCAAGAAGCAGGTGCTCGATGTGATGCGCCGAACCGGTTTGTTCGATGAAATTGGTCAGGCGCGACTCTTTGCGAACGAGGACATGGCGTTGGCCGCGATCTGTGAATGGCTTGGTGAATCGGGCAAGAATGACCCCCTCAACCCTGCCAACAAGTTGCTATCGTGAGAGCTTGTCCACAAAATCAAACAGACTGCCAAAGTTCAGAATGACACAAAGCAACGGGAAACACGGAATAATTCTGCTGGCGCACGGCTCACGTGACCCCTTGTGGCGCCAACCGGTAGAGGCGGTGGCGCGCCACATTGGCATACTTCGCCCGGACCTTCACGTGCGCTGCGCCTACCTCGAGCTGTCCGCGCCCGATCTCGACGCCAGTGTTGCCGAGTTGCTGCCGCTCGGCGTTGAGTCGATCACGGTGGTGCCGCTATTCCTGGGCATAGGCAAGCATGCACGTGAAGACATGCCCAGACTGATGGCCAAATTGCGCGTTAGTCACCCGCAAATTCTCTTTATCCTCAGACCGTCGATCGGTGAAGAAGCTCAAGTGCTTGAGCTCATAGCCCGGATTGCCATTTCATGAAGGCGCCACGGAACCCCGTCAGGCACCATGACGCATGAATTTCAATTGATGGATTGGACGATATGCTCTGGCAGCACTTTGGCGTGTGGCTCGTCGCCGACCCAGGTGTCGTGACAGTGTGCGGCACGGTGTGCCAGGGTGCGGACGGCTTCCACCACGCGCTGCGCCGTGATACCAAAGTAAACGTACAAATCCTTTGCCGGGGCTGATTCGCCAAAGCTGGCGATGCCCAGCACGACGCCGTCGCGGCCCACATATTTGCGCCAAAAGTCGGGGTGCGCTGCCTCAATGGCTACCGCCGGTAGGGTCACGGGCAAAACCAGCCTCTGATAGGCCTGGCTCTGGCGGTCAAAGACATTGCTGCAGGGCATCGAAACCACGCGAGTCGCAATGCCCTCGGCGGCCAGGGTGGCTTGCGCTTGCATGGCCAGTTCCAGCTCCGAGCCGGTAGACAAAATCACGGCTTGAGCTCCCTCCATGTCAGACAGCACGTAGGCGCCGCGCCGAATGCTGCTGGCCGCGCTTGCGGCTGTGCTGCCATCCCCGGTCAGGCGAGGCAGGTTTTGGCGCGACAGACACAGGGCAGCGGGACCCTCCTTGCGCTCGATGGCACTGGCCCAGGCGACGGCTGTTTCCAGTGCGTCGGCGGGACGCCAGACATCAAGATTGGGGATGATGCGCAGACTCGGGATGTGTTCCACGCTCTGGTGCGTCGGGCCGTCTTCGCCCAGGCCGATGCTGTCATGTGTGAAGACATGGATCACGCGCAGTTTCATCAGCGCCGCCATGCGAATGGCGTTGCGGCTGTAGTCACTGAAGGTCAGGAAAGTGCCGCCATAAGGGATGTAGCCGCCGTGCAGGGCCAGGCCGTTCATGATGGCAGCCATGCCGAACTCGCGCACGCCGTAGCTCAGGTGGTTGCCCCACTGGTCTCGTCCGGCCTTGAGGCAGGTCTTGAAGTTGGTCAGATTGGAGCCGGTCAAATCGGCGCTGCCGCCGAAAAATTCCGGTATCAGCGGCGCCAGCGCATCCAGCGCATTCTGGCTCGCCTTGCGGGTGGCCACAGCGTCCGGCTTGGCAGCGATGGCGGCCAGTACGCCAGGCAATTGTTCGGCCAGGGCAGGCAGCAACTCGCCCGCCATGCGGCGCTCAAATTCGGCGGCCTGCGCCGGGTAGACAGAGCGATAGGCTTCGAAGCGACTGCGCCACTCGTGCTCCGCAACAGCGCCGCGTGCCAGCGCATTCCAGGCCATGGCAACATCGGCGGGCACTTCAAACGGTGCTGCTGCCCAGCCCAGGGCTGCGCGGGTGGCGGCTACTTCCGTCGCACCCAGGGCCGCGCCGTGCACATCGTGACTGCCAGCCTTGTTGGGCGAACCCATACCAATCACGGTTTTGCAGCAAATCAGCGTCGGTTTCCCGTTGGGCAGGCGCGCTTGCAGCTTGGCTGCGCGCAGCGCAGCGTCGAGCGCGGCGCTGTCGTGCCCATCCACCGCGGGGATGACGTTCCAGTCATAGGCTTCGAAGCGTTTGGGCGTATCGTCGGTAAACCAGCCCTTCACATGGCCATCGATGGAGATGCCGTTGTCATCGTAAAACGCGATCAATTTTGAGAGCCGCAGGGTGCCGGCCAGCGAGCCGACTTCGTGACTGATGCCTTCCATCAGGCAGCCATCTCCAAGGAAGACGTAGGTGAAATGGTCGACGATCGTTTGCTCGGGCCGGTTGAACTCAGTACCGAGCAACTTCTCGGCCAGTGCCATGCCGACCGCGTTGGCCAGGCCCTGGCCAAGCGGCCCGGTGGTGGTTTCCACGCCTGGAGTCACACCGACCTCGGGGTGGCCTGCGGTCTTGCTGTGCAGTTGACGGAAGTTCCTCAACTCGGCCATCGGCAAGTCGTAGCCGGTGAGGTGCAAGAGGGCATAGATCAGCATCGAGCCATGGCCGTTGGAGAGCACAAAGCGGTCGCGGTTGAACCAGTGCGGGTTGGCCGGGTTGTGACTCAGATGGCGGTTCCATAGCACCTCGGCCATATCGGCCATGCCCATGGGCGCGCCGGGGTGGCCCGACTTGGCCTTTTCAATCGCATCGACGGCGAGCATGCGGATGGCGTTGGCCATTTGGTGGGTGAGGTCGGGGGTAGGAGTAGGAGTGGTCATACATTTCAATCAGTTGGGGACAGAGCTTGTTCACTTCGTGTAACTTCGGTCTTTCCCGCAAGGTTTCAGGAAGCCCTTTTCTTGCGTTCCATCATTCGCCAGACAAAGGGTGTGAAGATGAGTTGCATGGCGAGTTCCATCTTGCCACCGGGCACCACGATGGTGTTGGCACGGCTCATGAAGCTGTCGCCGATCATGCTGCGCAAATACTGGAAGTCGATTCCTTTGGGGTTGGAAAAACGGATGACCACCATGCTCTCGTCCGGGCTGGGAATGTCACGCGCAATGAACGGGTTGGAGGTATCGACCATGGGCACACGCTGGAAGTTCACATGCGTGTGATTGAACTGCGGGCAGATGTAGTTCACATAGTCGGGCATGCGGCGCAGAATGGTGTCGGTGACGGCGTCGGTGCTGTAACCGCGCTGTTTCTTGTCGCGGTAGAGCTTCTGAATCCACTCCAGGTTGATGACCGGCACCACGCCAATCAGCAAGTCCGGGTGCTGCGCGATGTTCACCTCAGGCGTCAGCACGGCGCCGTGCAGACCTTCGTAGAACAGCAGGTCGGTGTTGGCAGGCACATCTTCCCAAGGTGTAAAGGTGCCGGGTTCCTGCTTGTAGGGTGCTGCTTCCTCCAGGTCATGCAGGTACTTGCGCCGCTTGCCGATACCGGTGGCGCCATAGTCACGAAACAGCGCTTCGAGTTCGGGGAACAGGTTGTTCTCCGCGCCAAAGTGGCTGAAGTTCTTGTTGCCGGCCGCCTCGGCTTCGGCCGCCTTCTGCTTCATGGTCTTGCGGTCATAGCGGTGAAAACTGTCGCCTTCGACGATGGCAGCCTTCACCTCCTCGCGGCGAAAGATGCCTTCGAAAGTGCGCGTGACCGAGGTGGTGCCGGCACCGCTGGACCCGGTGATGGCAATGATGGGATGTCGCTCTGACATGGTGGTTCTCCTATCTAAATTGGTTGGGGGCAGAGCTTGTTCACTTCGTGTACCAGCGGTCTGTCCCGCAAGCTTGCTAATTTCTGAACAGGCTGCGTACCGCAAACAGCGGGTTGTCTGACTCGACCTGGACCGGCTCGGCGTG
>CAITQH010000107.1 GCA_903894475.1 uncultured beta proteobacterium | reverse complement strand
TTCGTAATTCTTCAACAGGACGTAACCATGATCGACGTTGTAGAGATAGCTCGGGTCCCCAATGTGCAGCTTGACCGCCGGACTGAGGTATTGGTTTTGCACCAGCAGCTTGAAGTTCTGATTGAGCGACGGAATGCCGTTACTGATCAACAGCGTCGAACTGCTTGGGTTGAGCATGTTGACGCCGGTGACGTCAAACACCTTGTCGTACTGGTGATAGTGCGTGTCGTACTTGCAGTCGGTGCTGGTGCAGGTGTCGCCGACGCTGGCGGCATCCGTTCCACCGCTGAAGGCTGTGACGCTCAATGCCGGCGCAAAATTGGTCCAGCCGGACTGTGGTACGGCAGTTACGCCGGCCACAGCGGTGACCGCATTGACGCCCCCAGCGGGCCCTATATCCGTTGTATCGATGATATTCGAGTCGACCGTAAAGCCGCCATTGCCAGGGCATTGAGAGACGCCGACCGGTGCCGAAATACTACATGTCAAACTGGCGGGCGAATTGGTGTTGGGAGACTTCGTGCATGAGGTGGTGTAGCCATTGAACGTCGTTCCATTGATGCTGTTGTACAAATCATTCAGCCTGGTGCTGGCCGTACTGCTGTTCGACGAAGTAAAAGACGCGGAAGATCCAACGTAAGTGCTACCGCACCGGATCGATATGGTTTTGTTCTGGTCTACAGCCGTGATGACCAAGGTACCGGGGGTCGGTGCAACTCCGGTGACACCGGCTACCGCCGTGACACCTGCAACTGCATTCACCAAGGTTTGCGAAGTGCCCGCCCCAATGCTGATGGTCTGACCGTTGTAGGCGGCACCGACAGGGGCCTTGATTGTTATCACGTTGTTCGACACGGTAGCGGTAAACCCGCCTGTCACGGCGTTCTTGATGGTGCTGGCGTTGGTGTTGGTCGCGGTGCCATTGGTGATGTCGCTCACTGACAAAGCCGGGACAATGGTGACACCGTTGATGGTGATGGGACCCAGGGTCGCCGGGAACGGACTGGTCTGCCCCGTGGTGCTAACCGTGATGGTGGCCGTAGCCTGCGAACCGCCGGTCGGCGGCGCGAAAAAGATGTCGACGTCAAAGTGCCCGCCCGTCACACCGGTCGCCGTACCGAGAACCACAGTCGAAAAAGTGACGTCCGGATTCTGATTGAACAGTGTGTTGTTCAAGGTACTCAACTGGACCAGAACCGGCTGCGACATGACGCCGATACCTATCATCTTTCCGACCGGTATGCTGTCAGTAGTCAAGTTCGAAGGTGAGAATTTGACGCGATCGTCATCGTCCAGAATGTGATCGCCGCTCAGATCAAGAAAAGGTAAATTCGACATGGGTGCGCCACCGCTCAGGTAGTCGAGTTCCATCAGCCAGTTTTCGCCATTGACAGTGGAGCCACTCACAGTATTGGTCACGGTCGGGTTATAGCCGTTGAAGTAGAAGCGACCGCTTTCAACAAAGCTGCCGTCGCCCACCACTTTTTCTCCGGCCGGCAAGGCAACCCGCCATCCCTTGTGATTGCTGGCACCCGCAGCCCAGTTCGGTTGATTGACCGAGGCGGTGCGAACGCGGCTGGCACAGGGATTGGCCGCCACGGCGGTGCCCGAGGTGTAGCAACGCTCGGTCAGGGTTTGCGACAGCAGCACCGCGTTGGCGCTCGGTGCGCCGTCCCAGATGCCGTAGACATAAAAGACCGAGGTGGATGTCATGTCGGTCGAGGTCAGCATGGCGCCGGTGGCAAAGTTCACCATGTAGCCACCGTTGGGGTGCCTGGCAACACCCGGCGTCATGGTGATCGGCTGGACCGGCGACGTTGTCAGCAAGGCCGTCGCCGTGCCAGCGCTCAAGTCGAATTTCCACATTGTTCCGTTCAAATCTCCGGCATAGACGATATTGACGTTGCCACTGTTGGTGCTATCGATGCCGATGGGCGTCGACAAGCCATTCGGGCTGCTCGCAGTGCCGGAGGTGCCGGCCGGGATCGCCGAAATTAGCGCACCGGTGTTGGCATTGATGATGAACAAATAGGCTTGGTAGTCACCCCCGTTGTTGTAGCCATTGCCGATGATCACCGCATCAACACCGCCCACTTTGGCGATGCTGGGGTTGGCGTAGCTGTAGCCCAGATTGGCGTAGCTGGTGTTTGCCGCGTTGTTGATGGTGCTAGGCGTGATCTCCCACAAAATATTGTTGGCCGCCGCCGATTCGGTGGCTGGCGCGAGTTTGGTGCCAGTGATGTCCAGCGCATACAAGCCCTTGCCCCCCGCGCCCAGTGCCCCGACCACGACCCGCTTGGCGCCCGAGAGAATGGTCGCCACAGCAACCGAGCCATCGACGTAGTAGTCATGGACATAAGGCGTGACCGCCAGATTGCTCATCTTGGAAATCAGCATCGAAGGCACATAGGCCCAGCGCTCGGTACCCGTCACGGCATTGAAGGCGTGCAGCATGCCGTCATTGGCACCGACAAAAACCGTGGGTGCTGGCGTCGCACTGCTGCTGTCGCTGACATAAAAGGGCCGCGAGTGAACAATGTCGCCCAATGCCGAGGCGCGCTGGCGCAGCGTGCCTCCCTGCTGCGTTTCACCGGTGCGGTCGCCGCGCAGAAAATTCAAAATGGCCTGTGTTATCGAATTGCTGGTCAGCGTCGCCGACATGGCGGCCCAGCTGAAGGGTGTACCGGCTCCCGAACTGGTCATGGTGACAATGAAGCGGTTGGCGGTGCCCTGCAGTTCCATCTGGTAGGCAGCGCCACCATTCCAGGGCTGCGTCGCCGTCGCAATATTGCCCGCGCTGTTGACCCCGTAGGCAATCAGATTGCCACCCCAGTACTGCTTTTCGTACTGAACACGGTACAGTATTTCGTTGCCCGATGTCAGGTTGTAATTTGTAATTTCATCCTGGGCGGTGTAGCCGATCGGCTGGTTGGCCGGCGTGAACGCCGTGATCGCCAGCACCACCTTGAATGCCATCAGCGTCAGGCCCAGCAATACAAGGAATCCAAGCCAGATCGGTTTGACAGACAACTTACCCATGGAAAACCTCCGCGAAATCAGGTGCAGCTCAGAACGCTGTAATAGGACTGGACAAACTTGGTGGCGCCACGATTCGTGACGCCACGCCCGGTAATCAGGTAGGTGTTGACCTTGTTGCAGACCGCCGCCGCCTGCCGGCCCACCGCCGCACTGGAGCCGGTCAGCAGGTTGTTGGTCGACAAGAGCTGAATGATGTAGCGCTGTGCACTGTTGCCGCCAACACTGATGGAGGTGCTGTCGCTCCATGTCATCGTCAATGGCGCACTGTTGGAGGCAATTGTCAGCAAGCCGGTTGTTGCGCCAACCGTCGTGAAGCCGGCATCAAGATAGTGCGGTACCGGTGGCACCGCACTGGTACTTGTCATCAGCCAGTTTTCCGCCGCAGCCACCGCCGCCTCCGCATTGTTCATGGCCCCGTCTTCAAACTGCAGATTTCCAGCAAGTTTGTACTGTGTGTTGGAGGTACTGACAGCGGTAATGCCAATCATCATGATCAAGACCAGAATCAACAGGGCAATGACCAGCGTGGCGCCTCTTTGCTGCCCTGCTTTGCGGTAAACCAATTGAGTTCGCATCTTGATTGAATTCAGTTGCGCAGGCCAACCACGGTGCTGAACACCTGACGCCGAAAGCCGTCGGGCGCCGCACTGTAGTCATAGCTCGAATCGCCCAACACGTAGACATTGCTGTTCACATAACCCGGCTCGGCGGTCTCGTTACGGGCCAGCAGCCAGATTCGCACCAGATTCACATAGTCCCACTCGGTGCTGGCCGTCGTCGTCGAGGAGCCGCTCAGCGTATTAAAGAACTGTGTGGTTGGCACCAAGCCTGGAATCAATTTGCCATACTGCACGTGCATGTGTTCAATGCCACTGGCCACCAGTTCGCGGCTCATCGAACCATCGCTTTGCAGCGACACCCGGTACAGCGCCGGCACCAGCGGGCTCTCGGTTGAAGAGACAGTAAACGGGCTGATGTAGTAAACATAAATCTGCACGGCAAAGCTGGTGACCGGCACTTGCGAGGCGTCAAATACCGGCGCCGTCGTACCGCGAAAGATCTGACCCAGGGCATAACTGGACTGGAAATAGATTGTGTTGGCGCTGAGCGACGTCGGGGGTGTAGCCGCAACCCGACGCACCACCAAAACGTCGTTGCCTGGCGCAAAGCTGGTGCTCGGAATGCAGGATCCGGAAAACGGATTGCTGTTGTTCGCACCCCAGATGCCTTGGCGGATGTTGGAGATGAAAGCGCCGGCTGAGGCACCCGACTCCAGACACTCATTGCTCAAGGCTCCCAGAGTACTGGGCGTGATGATCGTTGGTTCACCCCAGGTGTAGCCCCGAAAACCGGCCTGGCGCAATTCGGACTTCATCGAATTCAGCGCATAGCGGCCGTTGCTCATCAGTTCCGAGGTCCGGTCGTTCGAGCGCGCATTGTTCGAGTTGGCAGAAAGCACGCCGACCAGACCGGCCAGAATGCCCAGACCGATGGTGATGGCAATCATCATCTCGATCAGGGTAAACCCCGCCTGAGGACCGGACCGCAGGGTCCGCGCAAGAGTAGTTGCTGGCGTGCGGATGATCATGATTTCAATTGAAAATGGTCCGACCTGCGGTGTAGGAAAACTTCTCACCGGTACCTGCGGCGTTGCTGCCAACGGCAGAATTCGAGCTACCCGCCGCATTGGTGGTGTTGCTGCGCCGGTCAACCCAGCCAATGGTGATGGTGTAGTTGCTCTGCGTCTGTGTGCCACTTGCTGCCTGCGTCAGCACGACCGACCATGAGCTTTGCGGCAAGCTTGCCGCAACGGCGCTCTGCCACTGCGAAAGATCGTAGGCCGCCAGATTGGCAGCGTTGCAGGCGCCGGTCACGCAGGCGCTACTGGCCGAGGTGGTGCCAGCCACGTAGGCTGCACCCGTGGTGCTGGTCACGGCATAAGAACCAGCCGTCGCGCCCGCCTTGTTGCCTTCCAAGCGCTCAGCCAGATCTGCGGCCAGAAACACGGCCAGTGAGCGGAACTGCCCGCCCTGGTTCAGCCGCATGGAGTAAGCCTGCAAGCCCGCGGTTCCCAGCAGTGCCAGCGAGATGATCAACAAGGTGACAAGGACTTCGATCATCGAAAAGCCGCCCTCACGCCGGCAAGGTTCTAGTCGATTCAAATCGGTCTGACGCATAACTGCCACCTACTGCTTGGAAATATTGCCGGTACCGGCCACGGTCACGGTATGCGCCGTTGCCCCGGACCAGGTTCCGCCCAGCGTCAGGGTCGCAGCCGAACCGCCGGCACCCTGGCTGCTGTTGGCGCTAAAGCGGATATTCGAAAGCGCCACAGCCGCCGCATCGCTCGCGACCAAAGTCAAGGACGTATCCAGTGCCGGACGCACGATGAAGGGGTTTGGGCTGCTGGCGGCATCGCAAGCGGTACTCGTGACCGCATCCGTCGTACAAACCACCCAACCCGAGAGCCAATTGGTGGTGCCCGCACAACCGGTGCCGGCCGCATTGCGTACGCACAGCAGGACCCGACTGTTGCGCTTGATGGCTTCGCCGCGTGCCTGATTGAGGTCACTGACCAACAGGGAAAGCGCCGACTTCTGGCGGAAGTCCCGGATCGTGCCCTGCAGCGCCGGCACAGCGACCGTCGCCAGGATGGCAGCAATGGCGATAACGATCAGCAACTCGATCATGGTAAATCCGCGTATCCGGACAAACGCAGCGGGACGAAATTTCATGAGTAGCAGATTAGCGCAAGGCGGAGCCCGCCGCTGCACCGAACCGACCAACGGTGGCGGCTGGCCGCCAGGCGGTAAACTGCACGGCCCATGCAAGACTTCATCGCCCTCGCCCTGAGCCTGGCACAACAAAGCCTGTTGCTGAGTTCGCCCAACCCGCACGTTGGCTGCGTCCTCACCAGTGCCGAGGGTCAGTTGCTGGGACAGGGCTTCACCCAGCGCGTCGGCGGGCCACATGCCGAGATCATGGCGCTACGTGATGCGCAGGCGCAGGGTCACAGCCTGATCGGTGCCACCGCCTACGTGACGCTGGAGCCCTGCTCACACCAGGGACGCACCGGGCCTTGTTGCGATGCGCTGATTGCCGCCGGTATCAAGAAAGTGGTGGCCTCACTGGCTGATCCCAATCCGCTGGTCG
>CAITQH010000106.1 GCA_903894475.1 uncultured beta proteobacterium | reverse complement strand
GCGCCCAGCGGCCCCTCGATCCGCAGGGAATCGCCCAGGCGCAGGGTCGTGAAGACGCCGGGCGTGAAGCGCCCGCCTTCGACCCGGCGCACATGCAACTCGATGCTGGTCGCGGCATGCGGCGCGCTGGCGAACGAAAAACTGCGCCGCTCACCGTTGCCCAGTATCACGTTGATGTACTGGCCGGCGTGAAACGCCAGCGCAGCGGCGCCGTCGATTTGCAGGTCCAGACGAATGACGTCGCTGGTTAACAGTTCCAGCCGTGTGACGCGCGCCAGATGCTGCCGGACCGGTGCCGCGCGCGCTCCCGGCAGTGGCAGATATTCGATCTCGATCTCGCTCAGAGCTTCGGCGCAGCAAAGCAGCGTCAGGCCGCTGGCACGTTCGGTCGCGCTGAGGGCCGACTCCAGGTGTGGCTGCAGTTTCACCTCGCCATGGCGCAGCGTGCACTTGCAGACGCCACAGGCGCCATTGCGGCACTCAAAGGGCATCGGCAGGCCCTCGCGCAGGCCTGCGTCGAGCAATGTTTCGCCGACACGCACGGCGACGATACGCTCGTCCGGATGCACCGCCATGCTCCACGATTTGACGCCGCGAAGGCCGCGCGGCGGTAGCCAGGGCAGCGCCAGCAGCAGTGCAGTTGCGCCACCCACCAGAAGCCAGGTGTTGGCCGCGCCCCAGTGTCCGATCAGCGCGTAGGTGGGCAGATAGAACCAGTCAAATTCCAGGCGCGCCAGCACCGTCCCCATGTCCGCAGTGGCCTGACTGAGGGCCGGTTTGATCAGGGACAGCACGCTGAGCGAGGCCAGCAGGCCCAGCATCAGGCCGCGCGGTGGATGGGTCCTGGCCGCCGGCACGCGCTGGGTATGCACCCAGAGCAAGGCCATGACGCTCAGCGGCAGGCCGATATGGACAAAGGACAGAAGCGAGAACAGGCGGTCACTGACGTTGGCATTGGTGATGAAATTGCGCGTCATGGAGCCGCCAATCACCGGCAACACGTCAAACCACTCGGTGGTCGCCGTGACAACGAACTGGGCCAGCCGGTCCCAGGGCAGCATATAGCCGTTGATGCCCGAGGCATAGGTCAGCCAGAGGATGGCGACGCCGGAAACCCAGGAAAACCAGCGATATCCGCGGTGCCGGTCAAAAACAAAATGGCGCAGCAGGTGCAGCAGGATCACCAGCACCAGGGCGTCCGAGGCATAGCGGTGCAGGCTGCGCAGCAGGCCACCGACGTAGGGTTGCCCGTGCGTCAGTGCCTGCACCGAGCCGTAGGCGTGGACCACGCTGGTTTCGAAAAAGGCGTACAGGTACAAGCCGGTCCCGGTCACCACCCAGAACAGAAAATAGGCGATGGCGCCCAGGTGATAGAACGGGTTCAGGCGTTCGCCAAAGAAAACATTGAATACGCTTTCGATGGCAAAAAATGCGCGTTGCCCCGGGGTGGGAGATGGGTTGGTCATTAATCAGGTGGCAGCGTGGTGTTGCTGATTTGAGCGCTGACGCCGCGCCCGCCTCTGCGTGCGCCATTCGGCCAGAAAGAACCAGAGCATGGCCAGCGCAAAGGTGACGCCGCCGGC
>CAITQH010000105.1 GCA_903894475.1 uncultured beta proteobacterium | reverse complement strand
TGCCACGAACCGTGCGCAAGGCCAAAAGACCGGTTTAGGCAACCCAGTTCTCGACCCTTACACCCTTCACGCGGACGAACTCGCGCTCGTTGTTGGTGACCAGTCATTCAGAAACTCTCCCGCTCCTGGGGTGGCGTGTCATCCCGCCCGTCGGCCATGAAGTCTGCCGGCAAGGCGCTGAGTGCGTCGAAGATGGTGGTGGCGCTGGCCGGCTGCTCGCGCAACACAATGTCGCCACCTTGCCGGAAAATCTGCACACGCTCGGCAGCGAGACGAAACTCCTTGGGCAAGCGCACCGCCTGGATACAAGCTTCCGTGGAGCCAAGCACTGGATCCCGGATCGAGTCCGGGATGACGACTGAGGGACCCGGGATGACGACTGAGGTGCCCGGGATGAAAATTGAGCAGAGGGATGACAGTCGAACTTTCTATTTCACGTCAAAAACAGGTCACGATGGCGTCGCACACCTGGTAGTCCTCATCCACCAGCGGCATCCAGCGCCACTTGTCAAAGGTGGTGCAGGGGTGGGAAATACCCAGGCAGATCAGGTCACCCACCTGCAGCGCCGCATGCTGGGCGCCACTGCCGCGCAGGTAGGCGTGCTGGTCGTTCAGTGCGCTGATCTTCCAGTCCGCTGGCGTCGCGCTCGGCACGGTACTACCACGGCGGCAATGCAGCAGCGGGATGGGCATCTCCAGGTCGTAGGAAATATCGCGCTTGCCCACCGCCAGAATCGCCAGACCCGGTTCCGGGCAGGACTGCACGCACGCCCAAACCTCCATCGCTGCTTCCAGACCGGCGCCGCAGCCGGTGCGCTTTGCTACCGCACTCATCATGCGTTTGTAGTTGCCCTGGTCGCTTGTCACGTAGCAGCCGGATCGCAACAAGCCTTGCACCGGTCGCCCAAGCGCTGTAGCCAGCGCGCTGGTGACCAGGTCAAAGATGGCCGAGCCCCCTGCGCTGAGCAGGACTTCATGGCTGTCAAACAGCTCTTGTTCGTCACAGGCTTTGGCCACCGCCACCAGCAAGTCGGTGAGACGGCGCGCATAGGGCTGGTCATGTTCGGTGTTGCCGCTGGCGGCCAGACCTTCATAACATTCGACGCCGACCAAGCGCACGGCTGCACTGGCGTGCAGCCTGGCTGCCAGTTCCAGCGCCTTCGTCAGTTCACGGCAGCCGGTGCGACCACCCGGCACACCGATTTCAAGCAGCACCTCAAAGGCGTGCTTGCCCGGATGCTCCTGCCGCCAGGCTTCAATCAGACCGAGTTGATCGATGGAGTCGACCAGAAAAACAATCCGCAGCCCGCTCTGACTTTGCAGCAAGTCGTCGATGCACTGCAGGTCGATGGCGGCCAACACCTGGTTCGCAATCAGGCAGCGCTGCGCGCCCGCAGCGATCGCAACGCGCAACTGGGTCACGTTGGCCACCGTCATGCCCCAGGCGCCGGCATCAAGCTGCTGCCGAAAGAGCTGCGGTGACATGCTGGTCTTGCCGTGGGGCGCCAGACCCAGGCCGCGCGTTCTCGCAAAATCCTGCATCCAGGCCAGGTTGCGTTGCATCGGCTGGCGTCTGATGACCGCCAATGGCAGCGGCAGGTCACGCCGCAGTACGTTCCAGCCCTGGGACGCGATCTGTGATCGCCGCAAGGCGGGGCTGCTGTGCGGAAATCCCTTGAACGAGGAATCGATCAGCGGATCCAGAAAGTCGAGCACACTCATCATCAGACCGGCCAGACGACACCGTTGTCGTTCAGGATCGCATCGAGCGGCATGTCATGCGCCTCCGGCTCAAAATCCGGCAGAAAGCCCGACGCAAAACCTAATCCTACCGTCAGTGGGCGCGGCTGCAGAGTGGCCAGCATCCGATCATAAAAACCGCCCCCATAACCGAGTCGATAACCACCGGCAGCGTATCCGACGCAGGCCACAAACAGCAGGGTCGGCACAATCACTTCGGTGTCCTTGGGCTTGGGAATGCCATAGGCGTCCTCTTCCATCGGACAACCGGGATACCAGGCATGGAAGTTCATGCTCTTGTGAACCTTGTCTACCACCGGCAGGCCGATGCGGCGCGGCTGCGGCTGGTCCAGCAGTTCGCCGTCTTCCTTCCAGCGATGCAGTGCGGGTAACGGATCAAACTCGCCCTTGATCGGCCAGTAGGCGCCAATCACTGCATCAGCTCGCCCGACCAGCCAGATTCGCATCACGCGCTGCAGAAGGTCGGCGCGCTGTAGTCGATCTGGCAGGTTCAGACGTTGTTCAATCAGGCGCTTGCGCAGAGCTTTTTTTTTCAAAGCAATTTGTTCATCAGATTTATCCATAATCCCCACATGCAGTTTCATCCCATTTTGACATCGATTGCGCTCGCAGGATGCCTCGTCCTGACGCCACTGGTCCCGTCCTACGCCCAGCCAGGCGCCGCCGGCATGACGCCCGCCGACGAACTGATCGTGGAGATGAGCCAGGTCTTCAAGAAGGGCAACAGCAAGCGCCTGAGCAGCCTGCTACCCCAGGTCGCCGGTCATCCGCTGGAGGCCTGGGCCGCCTACTGGGAGCTGCGCGCGCGACTGGAGACAGCGGCGCCGAGTGAAGTACAGCAGTTCTTCAGCCGCTTCGCCGGCACTTACCAGGAAGACCGTCTGCGCAACGACTGGCTGCTGCTGCTCGGCCAGCGCCGCTACTGGACCGATTTTGCCGCTGAGCAGGCCCTGTTTCGCATGAATGACGACCGCGAAGTTCGCTGCTACACGCTGGCCCTGGAGCCCCTGCAGAGCAGCGCGGGCAGGATCAGTGAATTCAAACACCAGTGGTACGGTCAAAAGGAAATGGACGATGGCTGCGCCTATGGGGCAGCCCAGCTGTACGCCGCCAAATTGCTGAGCGATGCCGATGTCTGGCGCAAGGCGCGTCTGGCCATGGAGGCGAATCGGCCGAAGGCTGCCAAGGCCGCTGCAACCATGATCTCGAGTACCGCCGCGGCGCCTATCGACGAAATAAGCAGCAATGCGACTCGCTATTTGTCCAAGCGTGCAGTCGCCATCCGACGCGTCGCCCGCGAAGCGGTGCTGCTGGCACTGATCCGGATGTCCGCAAGCAACCCTGACGGCACGGCCAGCGTGATGGAGAACCACTGGAGTGTGCACCTGAGCCCTGAACAGCGTTCCTGGGCTTGGGGCGTGATAGGCAAGCAGGCTGCACAGCACTTGTCGGTCCATGCCAGCGAGTACTTTGCAAAGGCCAGCGACGCCGATCTGGACGATGAGCACCTGGGCTGGAAAGTACGGGCGGCGCTGCGCCAAGCGCAGTGGCGCGCAGTGGCGCCGGCCATCGATGCGATGAGCGCAGAGGCACGCCGCGACGCGGTCTGGGTTTACTGGAAGGCGCGCGCCCTGCAGCAACTGGCCAAGTCTGACGCTGATCGTGCGGCCGCAAAGGACATGCTGGCAGGAATTGCCGGTGTGCGCGGCTTTTACGAACAGTTGGCGCTCGAAGAGTTGGGCCAACGCGTCAGCGTACCGGCACGACCAGCACCCCTGACGGCGCAGGAAAAGGACGGCGCTCGGCTCAATGCCGGTCTGAACCGGGCTCTGTACGCGATTGGGCTTGGTTTGCGCGGCGAGGGCGTACGGGAGTGGAACTACAGCACCAACATGCACCAGCGTGGCGGCATGAGCGAGCGCGAACTGCTGGCCGCTGCCGACCTGGCCTGCCAGCGTGAAGTCTGGGACCGCTGCATCAACAGCAGCGAACGAACCAAGTCTGTCATCGACTTTGAGCAGCGCTTCCCCATGCCACACAGGGATGCCGTGCTGCAGCGCTCAGCGCAGATTGGCATCGATCCATCCTTCGTCTATGGCCTGATCCGCCAGGAGAGCCGCTTTGTGATGGACGCCCAGTCAGGCGTCGGTGCCGCCGGCTTGATGCAAGTGATGCCGGCCACGGCACGCTGGACCGCCAGGAAGATCGGCCTGACCGACTTCAAGCCACAACAGATCAATGACAGGGACACCAATATTGCCATCGGCACCGGATATCTGAAACTGGTGCTCGATACTTTTGAGGGCTCCCTGCCCTTGGCCGCAGCCGCCTACAATGCCGGCCCGAGTCGCTCCCGAAGCTGGCGCGGTCAGGGCGATTCAGCGCTGCTGGAGGGCGCCGTCTGGGCCGAGAATATTCCCTTTGCCGAAACCCGCGACTATGTGAAAAGAGTGCTGTCCAACAGCACCAGTTACGCCGCGCTCATCAGCGCTCAGCCGCAGTCACTGAAAAGTCGATTGGGCATGGTCGGCCCGAAGGATGCGAAGGCCGCTGAAGTCAACCCGGATCTGCCCTGAAGCCATTAACCTTGCAGGACAGACCGAAGCTACGCAAAGCGAGCCAGCTCTGTCCTCAACTGATGAGAAAGAAACCATGCTCAAACTGATTGCCGGTAACAAAAACTACTCGTCCTGGTCGATGCGGGCATGGGTGCTGCTCAAGCAAGCCGAAATTCCGTTTGACGAAGTGATGCTGCGCTTTGACGCGTTCGATGCGTCTTCTGCTTTCAAGAAGGCGATTTGTCAGTTGACGCCCACCGGCAAGGTGCCGGTGCTGCTGGATGACGACCTGGCGATCTGGGACACCCTGGCGATTGCCGAATACCTGGCGGAGCAGTTTCCCGACAAGCACCTGTGGCCGCAGGACAGGGCAGCGCGCGCCAGGGCGCGCAGTGTGTGTGCCGAAATGCACGCCGGCTTTAGCGGTTTGCGCAGCCATTGCCCGATGAACATCGAAGCCGCGCTGGCCGATGCCGGCCGCCTGATCTGGCGCGACCAGGCAGCGGTGCGCGGTGATGTGGGCCGTCTGATGTCGATGTGGCAGAGTCTTCTGTCAGAGCATGGCGGACCCCTGCTATTTGGCGACTTCACTATCGCCGACGCCTACTTTGCTCCCATCTGCACGCGCCTGAGGACCTACGCCCTGCCGCTGACACCGACGATTTCGGCCTATGTGGAGCGTGTGCTGGCCCTGCCCGGAGTGCAAGCATGGACCCTGGGTGCGCTGGCCGAGCAGGACTTTCTGCCGTTTGAAGAACCCTATCGCCTGCGGCGCTGAGGCTATTGATGTTTACTGAATTCACGACACCGTTGGGCCAGAGTCAACACAGATTTGTCATTGCGGGCCTGACCCGCAATCCAGGTTTGGTGTGGCACTGGATCCCGGATGTTGAAACCCCGGACCTGATCCGGGGCCGGGATGACAGCATCATCCCTTGTAGGTGTCATCATTTACAAAAGTCTCATTAGCATGCAAACCTATCTGGTCGGCGGTGCGGTACGTGATGCCCTGCTCGGGCTGGAACTGAAGGACCGCGACTGGGTGGTGGTGGGTGCAACGCCAGAATTGATGCTGCAGCAAGGATTTCTGCCGGTGGGCAAGGACTTCCCGGTGTTTCTGCACCCGGTCACACATGAAGAGTTTGCGCTGGCCCGCACCGAGCGCAAAACCGCACCCGGCTACCATGGCTTTCAGTTTCATGCCGCGCCCGATGTAACGCTGAAGCAGGATCTGGCGCGACGCGACCTGACCATCAACGCCATCGCCGCGGCCGATCAGACGAGCCGGTTTGAGCAAGCAGCTGATCTGGTCAACGCCGAACTGATTGATCCCTATGGTGGTCAACAGGATCTCGCTCGCAAGGTCTTTCGCCACGTGACCGATGCCTTTCGCGAAGACCCGGTGCGCATCCTGCGCGTGGCCCGCCTGGCAGCGCGCTTTTCCGACTTCAGCGTGGCCAGCGAAACCATGCTGCTGATGCGGGAGATGGTGCAGTCCGGCGAAGCAGACCATCTGGTGGCCGAACGCGTCTGGCAGGAACTCTCCAAAGGCCTGATGGAAGACACGCCGTCGCGCATGTTGGCGGTGCTGCGCGAGTGCGGCGCGCTTGAACGCGTGCTGCCCGAAGTGGAGCGCTTGTGGGGTGTGCCGCAACGCCCCGACTACCACCCCGAAATCGACACTGGCGTGCACCTGATGATGGTGCTCGACATGAGCGCCCGGCTGCAGTCTTCCCTGGCGGTACGTCTGGCCTGCCTGCTGCACGATCTGGGCAAGGCCACTACCCCGCCTGAGCTGCTACCCAGGCACCACGGCCACGAGGAGCGCAGCGCGCGGCTGCTCACGAGCATTTGCCAACGCCTGCGCGTACCCACCGAATGCCGTGAGCTGGCCGAGGTGGTGGCGCGCGAGCACGGCAACATTCACCGCAGCGGCGAGCTTGGTGCTGCAGCACTGGTGCGCCTGCTGCAGCGCTGCGACGCCTTTCGCAAGCCGCAGCGCTTCGCCGATGTACTGCTGGCCTGCGAATGCGATGCGCGCGGTCGCCTCGGTTTTTCGGAGTCAGCCTACCCGCAGGCAGCGCGGCTGCTGGCGGCACTGGCTGCGGCGCAGCGTGTTGCCACACAGTCGATCGCCGAGCAGGCCATGGCCAGCGGATCTGACGGCAGAAAAGTCGGCGAACTGATTGCTCAAGCGCGGATGACTGCAATCAAGGCCAGCGGCCTCGTCAATGGCTAGTGCGTGCGGGTGACCTTGGCCAGGTAAGGTAGTCGGTCCGGATTCACGCAGCATCTGTGTGATCAAGAGATCGTCCTTCGACGTAGACGTCGAGCAAATGGAGGTCACGATCAAGCAGCACTGCATCGCCCCAGCTGCCCAACGCCAGACGCCCGCGCTCAGCCAGTCCAAGGTAGTCGGCCGCATGGGTCGAGACGC
>CAITQH010000104.1 GCA_903894475.1 uncultured beta proteobacterium | reverse complement strand
CGTTCCGACGGCTATCTGAGCTTCAGCCCGATCCAGGCCCAAAACGTGACCGTCAAATTTGAGCGCAAGGTGGGTGACAGCTCAGTCTTGACGCTATTCACATCGGTCAACAATACAAAGTACTGGCAACCCGACAGCAACAAGGGCGCCACGCAGTCACAGATCGCCAAGTATGGTCCCAATTTCCAGTTGGACAACGATCCTAGCAGCCTGAATTACTGGGGCAACAACTACACCAACAAGGATACGGATTTTGACTACCTGCGTTTGCGTAGCAACCTCGGCAACGGCTGGAAGACAGACAATGCTCTGTACAGCTACGCTTATAACAACCAGACCATCTCGACCAACGACCCTACCTGGACCGGTACCGTTGGAACCACCAAAGACCCTCGCACCACGGTTGGCGGGGTCGTGACTGTGATTCCCGGCATTGACAAGCAGAACAAATACCGCGTCTGGGGCGACATCTTCAAGGCGACCAAGCAGGGTGATTTCGGACAGTTCCGCACCGGCGTGTGGCTTGAGTATTCGACGACCGACCGCCACCAGTACGACATCAATGTGCTCAACATGGCGTACAACACCGGTTTTGAAAAGGCCATTGCCGGTGTGCCGGCCACCGCTGCCCTGCCCAACAGTGACCGTCCGATCAACAGCGTGAAATTTGACCAGCAGTCGCATATCCGCACCGCACAGCCGTTTGTGGAATACGCATGGGATGTGACGGCGGATATGCAGGTCACTCCAGGCCTGAAGTACGTCAACATCACCCGTTCGCAGACTTCACCGGTTGGCCAGACCACGCGCATCGTGAACGATGCTGGCAGTTTGACATACGCTGCCACGCTGCCTTTCCTGACCATCAACCAGAAGATCAACGACGGCATGTCGGCGTACGCACAATATGCCAAGGGCTTCCAGATTCCTGACCTCAACACGTTCTACGTTGCCAATCCGAGCCTCAACAGCACGGATCCGCAAAAGACCACGAACTATCAAGTCGGCATTGTTGGCAAGTCGGACCGCATGACCTGGGATGCGGACGTTTATCGCATCGAGTTCACCAACAAGCTGCAGTCGGTGACCTCAGGCACCGACACCTATTTCACCAATATCGGTGGCGCCACTTACCAGGGCGTGGAAGCTCAGATGGCCTACGTATTGGGTGGCGGCCTTTCCGCCTATCTCAATGGATCACTCAACACCGCGAAAGCGACCGATACCGGCTTGCAACTCGCCAATGCGCCGGAATTCACGGCGGCACTGGGTGCCTTGTACAACGAGGGTGCCTGGTCCGGTTCACTGATCTACAAAGCGAACGGTCCGGTTCGTCAAAAGGATTTCAGCGCCAGCAAGACACCGATCAATGGCGTGGCCTACTACGACTATTACCAGACGCCAAGTTATGGCACGCTGGACTTCGCCTTGGCCTATCAACTGAGCGCCAACAGCGTGTTCGGCAAGAAGCTCAAACTGCAGCTCAACGTGTTCAACGTCTTGAACAACAATGCTAATACTGCAATCAGCACGGGTGCCAGCCTGGCCTACGACACGTATGTGTATCAGACGCCGCGCAGCTTCCAGCTTTCGCTGAAGGCGGACTTCTGATCGTCGGCGTGATGACAGAGCTTGCTCAATGATCCGAATCGTCAGCAGGGCGTCCCTGCAGCACAGGGTAGGGCTTGCGACCCATCATGCCGGACCAAAGCAATTTGTTGAATTGCGCAGGGGGTACCTGATCGGCTTGCGAAAAGTCGAAGCCGGCGGTGACCTTGTCCCAATAAGCCGCCTTGTGACTGGGCTTGATGTTGGGTCCTGGCACGAAGGTCACGCTATTGGCACCTTCTGCCAGATTCAGCGTGGTCGTCTTCAGAACCGTGGAGGCGACCGCACTGTAGCTCCATTTGCCTGATGACTTGATATCGAAGACCTCGGCCATCGGTCGCTGGAACGCCGTGTTCAGGTTGATGTGTTGTGTGCCCAGAATGTCTTCGATGGTGCGCAGCACGCTGACCTGGTTGTAGCGTGTGCTGATGACCGCGCCCTGCTTCACGTAGGGCCCGACGACGTAGGCTGGGGCGCGATGCGAGTCCACGTGGTCAGGCCCGTCCTGCACGTCGTCCTCGATCACGATCACCAGGGTGTCGGCGGCGTAAGGACTGTGCGCTACGGCCTCGACCAGGCGGCCAACGGCCAGATCGTTATCGGCTTGTTGCGTCTCCGGCGTATTGACGCCTGCCAGCGCTGTGCCGAAGCTGCCCATGTGGTCATGGCTCAAGCGCACCAGCGACAGGCCAGGTAACTTGCCATTGGCAACGAACTGGTCGAATTCACGCTTCCATTCATGGTAGCGCCAGAGGTCGGGATAGTTCAGGTCGTAACCGCGAAAATAAACATCGGTCAGCGGCGCCAGCGCGGGTTCAAGTGGCGCGACCTGAATGACACCGGCTGCAAACGGCTGGGCGATTGGCGCGGCCTTGCTGCCAATGCTGCCGATATTGTTCACCAGGAAGCCGTAGTTGCGCACGGTCCCACCGGCTTGCAATACGGCGTTGAAAATATAGCCGTTCTGGATTCCAAAAGGCGCATCGGCCGATGCATGATTGGCTGTCCCCGTCAAGACGTTGTCGGTGCCGCCGGGCAGGCCGGCAGTTGCCTCGCTGTACATGCGCGTGCCTTCTACGCCGGCGGCCGCGTCGCGCTGCGCGACGCTGGCGAAATTCACCGGGACGTTGCGGTTGGCGCCTTCAGACTCATACGACAGACCGCGATTCACGGCCGCGTAGTTGATCTGCTGGGTGATCGCCTCGGTGTTGGTGACACGCCCCTGCATCACCCAGGACCAACCGTCCATGCTGCCATCACCTGGGTCCATGAAGTTGTCCAGGGTCACAAACTGCGACGCCAGCCGGTGAAAATTCGGTGTCACCAGCTTGCCAAACTGGGTCAGACGCGGGTCGCCATTGGCGCCGTTGCCCAGATCGCCCAGAATCTGGTCGTAAGTACGGTTTTCTTTCACGACATAGATCAGGTGCTTGATGTGCTGACGCAGGAATGCCATCACCTTGGCGTCCTCGGCATCCGGCTTGGCCGAATATAAATTGTTCTGCGCGACTTTCGCCGTCAGCAGCACCAACTCAGCCGAAGTGGGCACGGGCGCGCTGACCAGGGATGCGCGCTCAAGCTGAAACTGGTACTGGTTCGATGCCTTCGCCGCATTGCCGGCAGCCTTGCTCCCCTCCGGATAAGTCATGCTCGTCAAGCGCGCCGTCTGGCTCGACAGGTGACCAGGATTAGGTCCGGTGGCGTTTTTGCCATTGATCAGGTACATCCAACTGCCGTCGTGGCTGAAGCTGATGTCGTGCGGCTCGTAGGCGGTCGGAATCAGGCCCGCAACGGTATTGGCCAGCGGGCCCGTCAACGGTATCACGGCGACCGAGTTGGCGCCGGCGTTGACGGCGTAAAGTGTCTTGCCATCAGGGGACAGCGTGACCGAGAAGGTCGCAGCGCCGGTGTACTTGGGTCCGGGCAGCATCCCTGCCGGTGCACGCGCATCTATCCGGCTGACGACTTGGTTGCTTGCCGTATCGATCACAGCGACCTGATCGGCGTTGTCCTGTGCCACGTAGAGTCGGGACTGCGCCGCGTCGAGCGTCATGCCCAGAGGATTGCCGTCAAGCTTGATGCGCGTGACAAGGCGGCCCGCCGTCGCCGAAGAAATATCCAGCACGACGATCTCCCGGTCACGCGCCGACGACACGTAGGCTGTGCCATTGCCCCTGAGTACAACGGCGAACGGATAGGTGCCACCCACGCCACCGCTGGCGCCCTCGTTGTTGGCGAAGAAGGGACGCAAATCGTGCTCGTAGCGCACGCTGCCACTGGCCGTATCGATCACGCTGACCGAGTCGTTGTAGTTGTTGGCGACCACCAGCGTCTGACCATTGGCAGAAACACCGATGCCGCTCGCATTGGGCTGCACCCGCACGCCAACGCCTTGGGCGCCATGCTTCAACGAAATCGGCGCGGCCGGCGTCCAGATGCCGGCCTTCCTGGCGTAGACGTAGACCACATCGTCGCTACCGCCAGCGGCGTACAGCGTGTTGCCGTCGGGAGCAAACAGCAGACCGACATGCGCGTTGGGCTGCTGGATCACCTGCGTCAGCTTCGGTGAAGCCTGGTTCGCACCGGCTACGTCGTAGAGGAAGATGTACTGTGTCGAGTTGGCGGTATCGACCAGACCATCGGCCTTGTAGAGTGAATTCTGGCCTGCGCAGAGGATCGCCAGCGTTGTGCCATCCGGACTCAATTGCGAGCGCACCGCCTGGCCGGCAACAAAGTTTGGATAAGCGGCCAGGCGCGGGTTCAGAAACTGTTGAACTGCACCCCGCAGAAAGGTCGGACTGATGTGCTGACCGGTTGGCAGGGGCAAATCCGCGGGACTGTCTGGCGTGGCTGCGCACACCGACAGCGCCATCAGCAGGGCCGCAGCAATGGGTCCGAGGGCGAGCCAGCGCGGGATTCGAAAGTTGTTCATTTAAGGCCTTGTTCTGAATTGGAGGCTGGTTTAGCAACGACGCTGTGAATGCTATCCCAATGCCGTTGAAAGCAAGCTGTGCGACTGGTTGTTTGCCGAAACTGTCACAAATAATTCATGAGGATGACTTGTATATCGCGATTCAATGTGAACTACGACGAGAGGGTCGAAACGAATGGTTGAAATATCGGCAAACTGGTAGAGAATCGAGGCCCCAAAGAGCTGCAGCGAAAAATAGCAGCAAGTCACGCTGTTCGAATGGCAGACACGGCACAGCGCAAAGTGGAAGTGAAGAAATGCAAACCCGCAAACAACGTCCCGTCGTTGATACCTGGGATGAAGCTGAATGCAAGAGCATCATCGAACAGTTGTGGACGCTGCGCCAAAGCATGCAGGCCAGTGAATCAGGCCTGACGACGCTGTTGCAAAGCGTCGATCCATCCTACCGAGCCAGCGCACGCAACCTGGTGCATTACCTGGCATTGCGGCGCCATGACAGGCGCGATCTGCAGGAATGGCTGTCCAGGGTCGGCCTGTCGTCTCTTGGCCGGGCCGAGTCGCACGTGATGGCCAATCTCGACAAGGTGCTGGGCATCCTGCACCGCTTGACCGGGCAGCCGTGGGAGCCGCATTCCACGGATGAGCCGGTTGGTATCAAGACCAGTTTGAAACTGCTTGAGCGACATACCGCCGAGCTGCTTGGAGCGGTGCCATCGGGCCGGGTCGTGCGCATCATGGTCACACTGCCATCAGAAGCGGCCAAGGATTTCGGACTGGTCAGACGCCTGGTGGTGTCCGGAATGGACATAGCACGGATCAACTGTGCGCATGACGGTCCAGCCGAGTGGAAGGCGATGGCGGCGCATGTGCGCCGAGCGGCCAAAACCATGGACCGGCCAGTTCGGATTTTGATGGACCTGGGCGGGCCGAAGCTGCGCACCGGCCACATTCCCTCTGATACAGCCGTACTCAAGCTCAGACCCGAGCGTGACGATTTGGGGCGCGTGTTGTCCCCTGCGTGCGTCGGCATCCGGGCGGCTGGCACCAGCGTGCCGGTGACGGGCGCCACCGAGCACGTCGGCGTTGAAGCACAGTGGCTGGCACAGTTGCAGCTTGGTGACCGGATCGAGTTCACAGATGCCCGCGACGCCGATCGCCATCTGCGGCTGGTGCAGCAAGACCAAGCAGGATTTCTGGCAGAGTGCGTTCAAACGGCCTACCTGGTGCCGCAGACGAAGCTCAAGCGCTGTCACGCCGGAGGCGAGCATGCCGTGACCCGTGTGACGGACCTGCCTTGCAAAGACGGTTTGCTGCATCTGGAGCGCGGTGGCTCTCTGCGCCTGACCGGGCCGATTGTCGACGCACTGCCCCGCAAGACAAAGGGAAGGGCGCTACGGCCGATGCCGACCGTGGCCTGCACCTTGACGGAGGTCTTTGCGCAGGTCTGTGTGGGTGAACGCATCTGGTTCGATGACGGGCGCATTGGCGGCGTGATCAAGCGCGTCGAACCGACGTGGCTGGAGGTCCAGATTACCCACGCACGGGACAGCGGCGAAAAACTCGCTGGCGACAAGGGTATCAACCTGCCCGACAGTCAGCTTCGTCTGCCAGCGCTGACCGAGAAGGACATCGAGGACCTGGCGGCGGTGGTGCAGCACGCCGATATGGTTGGCCTGTCTTTTGTGCAGCAGGCGTCCGATGTTCAGGCCTTGCGCGAGCGCCTGATTGAACTCGGCAAACCAGACCTCGGCATCGTGCTCAAGATCGAGACGCGCCGCGCCTTTGAAAACCTTCCTGAACTGCTGTTCTCGGCCATGGCCAGCAAGAGCGCAGGCATCATGATCGCCCGTGGTGACCTCGCCGTGGAATGTGGCTATGAACGGCTGGCAGAAGTCCAGGAGGAAATTCTCTGGGCGGCCGAAGCCACGCACATGCCGGTGATCTGGGCAACCCAGGTACTGGAGACACTGGCCAAGACCGGACTGCCGTCGCGGGCTGAAATCACCGATGCGGCGATGGGTGAGCGCGCCGAATGCGTGATGCTCAACAAGGGTCCGCACATTACCGAGGCGATGCGAACGCTGGATGACATTCTGCGCCGCATGCAGGATCATCAAACCAAGAAACGGCCCCTGTTGCGTGCTCTCCGAGCCTGGAGGACCCTGGACGGAAAAACGATCTGATCCTCAGGAGATGCTGCGGGCATGTCATCAATTCTTCACACGCGCGCCATAGACTGCAGCCATAGCACCATCAGCGACCTTTGCCATGCGTTTCAAACCAGCTTCTCTAACTGCGGCCCTTTGCGCTGCGGTGTTCTCGGCCACCTGTGCCGCCCAGACTATTTTCCCCCTGAGTCATGCCGACATCCTGGCTGGCTCGCATTTCGATTTCAAGGTCGAGTTCAACAGCGTGGTTGAAGCGGCACAAGTCAAGGTCACGATCAACGGACAGGACTACAGCAAGGCGCTAGGCAAGTCAGCAGAACTCATCGCGAGGGAAGACGGCAAAGACGTCTCCAGCCTGCTGCTGCGTGATGCCAGTATCAGCAAGCCCGGCCAATATGTCGTCGCGGCAAGCGATGGCAAGAGCAATGCCACGGTGACCTGGACTGTTTACGCCACGCCCGCCAAGCGCGTCGCGAAGAACGTGATTCTGTTTATTGGCGACGGTTTTTCGATTGGCCACCGCACGGCGGCGCGCATTCTGTCCAGGAGTATTGAGGGCGGAAAGTACACGGGCAAGCTGGCACTCGACGACATGCCTTACATGGCACTGCTGTCGACCCAGGGCACGGACTCCATCATTACCGATTCGGCCAATGCGGCTCACGCTTACACCACCGGGCACAAGTCCTGTGTCAACGCATTGGGCGTCTATTGCTCGCGTGCCAGCAGTACCCTGGATCACCCGAAAGTGGAGACCATTACCTCACTGGCCAAGCGTCGCGGCATGGCGGTCGGTACCGTCACCAATTCCGAGATCGAAGACGCAACGCCGGCCGCCATGGTGGCGCACACGCGTCGGCGCTCCGATTACAACGACATCGTGAAGATGTTTTACGACAGCAAGATCGACGTCATCATGGGTGGCGGTTCACCCAACTTCCTGCCGAAGTCAACACCGGGTTCCAAGCGCGCTGACGACATTGATTACATCGATCGCTTCAAGCAGGCTGATTACAAGATTGCCATCACCAAGACAGAGATGCTGGCCGCCGCCAACGATGTCAAGACCACCAAGTTGCTGGGGCTCTACAACACTGGCAATGTCGATGGTGCGCTGGATTTGAAGTTCTTGAAGCAAGGCTCAGTCGCCAAGTTTCCGGATCAGCCTGACGTGCCGGAAGAAATGGCCACCGCCCTGAAAGTGCTGTCACGCAACAAGAACGGCTTCGTGCTGATGGTGGAGAGCGCGCGCATCGACAAGTACTCGCACTCGCTGGACCCGGAGCGCTCGATTTATGACACCATCATGCTCGACAGCGCGGTCAAGCAGGCCAAGGATTGGGCCAAGGCCAATGGCAACAACACGCTGATCCTGGTCACTGCCGATCACTCGCATGCTGTCAGTGTGGTGGGTACGGTCAATGACGACGAGCCTGGTGTTGACATGCGCAACAAGGTCGGTACCTATGCCGAAGCCGGCTTTCCAAATTACCCGGCACCTGACGCAGAAGGCTATCCGAACAAGGTCGATGTGTCACATCGCTTGCGTCTGGCCTTTGGTGCCTACCCGGATCACTACGATACCTTCCGCCCCTTCATGGACGGTGAATTTGTACCGACCATCCGCAATGCCGACGGCGTCATGGTGGCCAACGAAAAATACAAGAGCGTGCCGGGTGCCGTGTGGCGTGAAGGCAATCTGCCAAACAAGGGCGCGCGCGGTGCCAACAGCGGTGTTCACACGGGCGACGACGTGATCCTGACGGCCATCGGCCCGGGCGCAGAAAAAGTGCACGGCCAGATGGAAAACACAGAGGTGTTCAGAGTTATAGCGGAGGCACTGGCGCTGGCACCACAACAAGGCAGGGTAGCCAAAGCCGACAAGAAGCAGTAATGTCCTTGATCGGTCTTCAGTCCGGCGAATGTCTTCGCCGGACTTTTTTTATTTCTCCCTTGCTGGTCTGGGTGGCTGCGGCCGCCGCTGCGGACAGCATCAGTCTGGATACGCTGCTAAGTTTCGAGTCGCTCTACAAATCGGTCGGCGTCCTCGGTACCCAGTATTCGGAGCGGGCCAAATTGCTCAAGGGCAAAGAGGTCCGCATGCGCGGTTACATGGCGCCACCGCTCAAACCCGAGAGCAAGTTTTTTGTGCTGACGCGCGAGCCGGTCGCCGTCTGTCCGTTTTGTTCATCGGACGCACAGTGGCCCTCCGACATTGTTGTTATCTACCTTGGCTCGGCGCTGGCTCCGATCAATTTTTCGCAGCGCATTGAGGTCGCCGGCAGGCTGGAGATGGGTTCCTGGACCGATCCCGAGAGCGGGTTTGTCAGCCAGGTTCGCATCGCGAATGCGGAGGTGCACAAGCTGTGAGCGTCAGGGGGGAATTGCAGGTTCGTGAGCTGATGTTGCGGTTTGCAGGTCAGCAGCGAGCGCTGCTGGACATTGCGAACATCGAACTTCAGGCCGGCAGCAGCCTGGGTGTCAGTGGCATATCGGGTGCCGGCAAGACCACGCTGTTTCATTGCTTGGCAGGCATCGCCAAGCCGACCGCCGGAGCTATTCGCTGGGGTGGAGTTGACATCTGCGCGTTGTCCGGTGACGAACAGGCGCGCTGGCGTCTTCGCAATGTAGGGCTGGTATTCCAGGACTTCCACCTGGTGGACGGACTCAGTGCCCTGGACAATGTTTTGTTGCCGGCCTATTTCGATCGCTGGCAACCGTCGGCAACAGTAGTTCAGCGTGCGCGCGAACTGTTGTCGGCCGTCGGTGTTGCGGCATTGGACCGGCTTGCGGCCCTGCTGTCGCGCGGCGAACGGCAAAGGGTTGCCTTGGCCCGGGCCCTGCTGCTTGAGCCGGCCATCGTGATGGCCGATGAGCCAACAGCCAGCCTGGACCCGGATCACCGGCGCCAGATCGGCGATCTGCTGGTCGAAATGGTGCGACAGCAGGGCGCCACGCTGATTGTGATTTCGCACGAACAGGACCTGCTCTCACGCATGGACCGCTGCCTGTGGCTGCAACACGGATCACTGCAGGCGAGCGCTGATTTTCCATGATGCGCTTCAACCCCTTACCTCTGGTTCGTGCCGACCTGCGCCGCAGTCGCTTGCTGGCAGCAGTAACCGTGCTGCTGATCGCCATTTCGGTTGCGACCGGCATCGCGGTGATTTCCCAGGAACGCGCCTTGCGCCAGGGTAGCGCGCGTGCCGCCGATGATTTTGACCTGTTGCTAGGTGCCCCCGGCAGCAGCACGCAGTTGGTATTGACGGCGGTCTATCTGCGAGCACAAGCGATACCCCTGCTTGACCCGGACTTGCTGATCCAGGCCAGCGGCGCCTCTGGCGTCAAGTATGCCGCGCCAATTGCCTTCGGCGACAGTTGGCAGGGGCATCCCATCATCGGCACTATCGCCGATTTCGCCAGTCGTGGCGCAGCCCTGCCGCCAACGCAGGGGCGACTTTTTCAGTCGCGCGGCGAAGCGGTGGTAGGCGCTGGCGTTGACCTGGCGATGGGTGCCGTCTTCAGTCCGGCTCACGGACGGCACGTTGTCCACGACGATGAAGCTGCAGCGCCGGACGTGGCGCATGAAGCCATCCATTACACGGTGGTGGGACTCCTGCCGGCACGGAACAACATTTGGGATTCGGCGATTCTGGTTCCGGTGGAAGATGTCTGGCAAGTTCATGGCTTGCCGATCGGGCACAAACGTGACAGTGCGAAAATTGGTCCACCGTGGGATGCGAGCGCGCTCGCCGGTGTCCCGGCCATTGCCATCAAACCCGAATCAGTTGCAGCAGCTTACCGCTTGCGTGGCCAGTTCCGCACGTCACGTAGCCTGGCACTTTTTCCAGCAGAAGTTCTGAACGACCTCTATCTCACGCTGGGAAACGTCCGCGATCTGATGTCGGTGCTTGCCATCATGACGCAGGTGCTGGTCGTCTCGGCAGTGCTGATGGCGCTGCTGGTTGGCTTCCTGGCACGGCAACGTCAGTTTGCGGTGCTGCGCGCCATCGGTGCGAGTCGCCTCTATGTGTTCAGCGTGGTCTGGATTGAAGTGCTGCTGCTGATTGTCTGCGGCGCATTGATCGGTTCGACCCTCGGCTGGATCGGAGCCAACGCGCTATCGCACTGGCTTCAGTCCCAGGTCGGCTTTGCGATGCCAGTGCGGCTGGGCGCAGCAGAAGCGCTGCTGGTGGCGGCGCTGGTGCTGCTGGGTGCCCTGGTGGCCATGCTGCCGGCCTGGCTGGTGTTCCGGCGGCCGATTGTCGAAGGGCTGGTGTCAGCCTAGCCTACTTGGAGGTGGGACGGCCGGTCTTGACGGCCGGCACGGCTTTGAGCGCAGCAAGATAAGCGCTGTCGGCCATGGCGGCCAGCGCCTTGATGCCGGCGCGCAGCAACTCGCTCTTCTTCACCGCACTGCCGAGTTTTCCGGCGCGTTGTTTGAGCTCGTCGAGTACGCTGTACTCTGCCTTCGGAATGGTGAAACTGTCGCGCACCAGTTTTGGTTTCTTTTCCTTGGCCGGCTTGGCGGCTTTGGGCTTGGTGATCGCTTTTGCCACTGGCTTGGCGACCGCTGCGATCACTGTCTTCACAACAACTGGCTTGGCGACTGCTTTCTTTGCCGGTGCTGCCTTGACGGCAGCTTTTACCGCCTTCCTGACCGGTGCCTTGGCGCCTGATGCCACCTTCTTTGCAGCTGCCGCCGCTTTGGCGGGCGCTACAGGCTTGGCAGGCGCCGCTGCGGCTGCTTTTGCCGGAGCAGCAGAAGGAGATGTTTTGTCCGTCGTGACCATAGTGCAATTCCTTGAAATTAACGATGTATACAGTTTATACCGTTAAAGTTTGAAAAGTCAATGATCAGGGCGTACTACATGCCGGCGCCGGCTTCAGCAGCCGCTCAGGGTCAATGACCAGGGGATCTTTTGCCAGGCCAATACTTCCTCGCGCAGCAGATGGGCAGATTGCGGGTAATTCTGGGCCCACCTGGGTCGGCAACTGAGGGCAAAAGTCTTGTCCTGATCGGTTGGGCGTGACAATTGCAGGCCGCCCAGGTCGGGGTCGCGCCGCGCATGGCACAAGATCACCGCGAGTCGCAGCGCCAGCAATTGCTCCATGAACACTTCATCTTCAAAGTCGATGTCGAGTTTGCGCAGCTTGCCGCGGTGGCCCAGCACCAGCAAGCTGAGGCGGTGCAGCTCCGACAGGGTGAAGCCCATGGCATCCGAATTTTCCAGAATATAGGCGCCGTGCTTGTGATAGTCGGCGTGCGAGATGCGGCTGCCGATTTCATGAAGTTGCGCGGCCCAAGCCAGTTTGCGCCCAGAGCGCTCATTTTTCAGGGCAGACGGTTTTTGATTGGATTGCAGCTGCGCAAAGAAGTGCAAGGCCACTTTGCTGACCAGCAGACCGTGCGCCAGATCAGTGCCAAATTTGCCTGCCAGGCGCTGCACCGACCTTGGGCGAACATCACTCTGGTCCGAACTACTGCCGGCCAGGTTGAACAAAACGCCATGGCGCAGACCACCGGTGGCGAGCTGCATTTGATCGATCTGCAGCAGATCAAAGACGGCGCGCAGGATACTCAAGCCACCACCGATGATGGTTCGTCTATCCTCTTTCAAGCCGACCAGGCGGATCCGGTCGGCACTTTGCGCGCCTATCAGTTTGTCCTGTAGCCAGTCGAGCCCGGCACGGTCGACTGCACCTTCAGGCCAGCCGGCTGCTACCAGCACGTCACCCACAGCGCCGACCGTGCCGGCTGAGCCATAGGCCAGATCCCACTCGTCGCGCCGGTAAGCATTGAGTGCTTCGTCCAGCAAGGCCTTGGCAGCGATCTCTGCCATTTGAAAAGCATGTTTGGAGAACTGGTTGTCGGGAAAATAACGCGCTGACCAGGCGATGCTGCCAACCCGGTACGACTCCATCAATTTGGGCTTCAGGCCCTGCCCAAGAATCAGCTCGGTGGAGCGCCCGCCAATGTCAACCACCAGGCGGCGATCATTGGTGACTGGCAGTGCATGCGCGACACCCTGGTAGATCAGGCGTGCCTCTTCGCGTCCCGAGATCACGTCAATCGGAAACCCGAGTACCTGGTTTGCTTTATCCAGAAATTCATCGCGGTTGCGTGCTTCACGCAAGGTTTGCGTGGCAACGGCGCGCACGGTGCTGCTGTCGAACCCGGCCAGACGTTCGCCAAAACGGGCCAGACAGTCCCAGCCCTTTTGCATGGCGTCGGGCGTTAGATTTCGTTCCTCATCGAGGCCGCTGCCCTGACGTACGGTTTCTTTCAAATACTCGGTGCGGTAAAACTGGTCGTGTTCAATTCGACCGATTTCGAGGCGAAAGCTGTTGGATCCCAAATCCACAGCCGCCAGGCGTGTTCCATCTTGCATCAGCGATATTTTTCCTGTGTCCTGGCGCCTAGCATAGCATCCGTATTCCCGCTGCCGGCGGACACCGCGCCGGCCAGCCCAAGCTCGCTTATTTGTGCGGCGGAATCAGCACACTATCGATAATGTGAATGACGCCATTGGTTGCCGGGAGATCGGCGGTCTGAACCATGGCTTGCTCAATCGTGACAAATTCGCCCGCTTTGGAAACGGCCACAGGCGCGCCATTCACCGTCTTGGGTGAGGAGTTCTTGACTTCGGCTGCCATCAGCTTGCCTGGAAGCACGTGAAAGGTCAGTAAATCCTTGAGCTTGTCGGGGTGCTTGGCCAGGTCGTCCATGGTCTTGGCGGGCACAGCTTTGAAGGCGTCGTTGCTCGGGGCAAACACAGTGAAGGGGCCGGTGCTTTGCAGCGTGGCCGTCAGGCCGGCCTGACTGATCAAGCCGCTCAGGGTGCTCAGGCTCGGGTTCTTGCTGATGCTGTCGGCCACGGATACCGGGCTTGGAACGGTGGCGCAACCAGCCAGGGCCAGGGCGACAAGGGAAAGACTTATAACTCGGCGAGTGAACATGAGATTTTCTCCAGGTTAGTGATGGATCGAGCGTACCGAGTGTTCGTGACAACTTCGTGACGGTCCGGTGACTTCACAGTCGCCTATTGATCTTTCCAGAATTCAATACAGCAACTTTCGTCATCGCGAGACCGCAGGCAGTGGCGATCCATGCCTTCCGGCTGCATCGATTGCCGCGCTGGCCGTCATTGCGAGCCTCCCGAATCCGGCCCGATGCCGCACACGGACCCTGAACCTGAAATTGTCATCCCGGACCCCGGATCAAGCCCGGGGCAGTCTCTGATCCGGGATCCAGTGCCACGCGAGCCATGGATTGCGGGTCGGGGCCCGCAATGACAAGCAGGGGAGTAACTGTTCATGGAAAGGAGCATGGCGACGCGGCAATCGCAATGACGATCCGGACTGTCATGATTTATGGAAGTCTCAAAAATAGATCTCGGGCTCGAATTGGCAGATGCTGAAATGTGTCACACCACTGTCACACAAGCTACTTATATTCCTGCCATAGCTCCAAAGTCATCCTTTCATTCAACTCAAAAGGTATTTCAATGAAAACCAGTTTCAAAATCTCTTTGATAAGTGCGGCTGGCGTCCTTGCCATGTCTTGCATGAATTTCGCCAGCGCACAGGAAATTACCGGTGCTGGCGCTACTTTTCCGGCGCCTCTGTATGCCAAGTGGGCTGCCGAGTACAACAAGGCCACCGGTGTCAAGGTGAACTATCAGTCGGTTGGCTCTGGCGCCGGCATCAAGCAGATTGACTCCAAAACCGTCGACTTTGGCGCTTCCGACATGCCGCAAACCGACGAGGTATTGAAGACCAAGGGACAGTT
>CAITQH010000103.1 GCA_903894475.1 uncultured beta proteobacterium | reverse complement strand
CAGCCGCTGGCCTGGACCGACGAGGCGGCGGTCATCCTGTATCTGTGGGCCATTCTGTGGGGTGCCGCGCTGGTCTGCAGTGACAAGGAAAACGTCGCCTTTGACCTGCTCTACCAGAAGGCCAGGCCGCCCGTGCAGCGTGGCATGGCGATAGCCGCTTGTGCCCTGATAGGTGTCCTGGCTGCCTGGGGACTGCCCGGCTCACTGGACTACATCCACTTCATGCGACGCGAGTCGACACCGGTGCTGGGTCTGCCCTTCAACTGGGTCTTTGCTCCCTTTGCCTTCTTTCTGATCGCGCTGGTGTTGCGTTATGCCTGGCGCATCGCGCAACTGCTGGGCCGCAACTGGCGCAACCATTTGTGAGCAGCGCCCTGATCACCCTGCTCGTCGTGCTGGTCGCCGGTATGCTGTTACGTGCACCGATTGCTTTTGCCATGCTGGCCAGCGGCATTGCCTACCTGATCGTCAAGGGACAGGACCTGGGGCTGGCTGCCGAACAAATTCTCAATGGTCTGTACAACGGCTACGTGTTGCTGGCGGTTCCGCTGTTTGTGTTTGCCGCCAACCTGATGAATGCCGGCTCCATCAGCGAGCGGCTGTTTCAGCTCTCACGCGTGCTGGTCGGGCATATGCGCGGTGGCCTGGCACAAGTGAACATCGTCGTGAGCGTGATTTTTTCCGGCATGAGCGGCAGCGCGATTGCCGACGCCGCGGGCCCGGGTCTGGTTTCGATCCGCCAGATGCTGAAGAAGCCGCAGTACTCGCCCGGCTTTGCCGCGGCTGTTGTGGTGGCGGGCGCAACGATTGGCCCCATCATCCCGCCGTCGATTCCGATGGTGATTTACGCACTGGTCTCGGGCACTTCGGTTGGCGCCCTGTTTCTGGGCGGTGTCTTGCCGGGGCTGTTGATGGCGGCCCTGTTGATGGCAGGTGTGCATCTCATCGCCAGGCATCGCAACATGCCCAAGGACGATCCGATCAGCGCCAGTGAACTGCCCGGCATTGTGGCGCGCGGTCTGCTACCCCTGACACTGCCGGTGGTTTTGCTGACCGGTATTTACAGCGGCGCCTTCACGCCAACCGAGGCGGCGGCGGTGGCGGCGCTGCACGCGCTGATTCTGGCTGGTGGCGTCTATCGGGCGTTCTCAGTCAGGGCGCTGTTTGCTGTCACGCTGGAGTCGCTGCGCTCCAGCGCCGTCATCACGATGATCATTGCTAGCGCCTATCTGCTCAACTATGCCTTTGCCACCGAAGGCATTCCGAACCAGCTGGCGCTTTGGGTCAGCGGCCTGCAGTTGAGCCAGTTGCAGTTCCTGCTGCTGGTCAACGGTGTGTTTCTGGTGCTGGGCTGCTTTATCGATGTCTCGGTGATGCTGCTGGTGTTTGTGCCCATGTTGATACCGACCGCCAAACTGCTCGGCGTCGATCTGGTTCACTTCGGCGTCGTGGTGGTCGTCAACATGATGATTGGCCTGGTCACGCCGCCCTTTGGCATGCTGCTGTTTGTCACCAATGCGCTGACCGGCATCCCACTCAAGGACATGGTGCGTGAAGGCTGGACTTTCACCGCGCTGCTGGTGCTGGCCCTGCTGCTGATGACCCTGTTCCCGCAAATCGTGCTCTGGCTGCCACAGAGCATGGGCTATGTGACGCACTGACAAGATCCGGAAGTCAGTGCATCCCTGTCGGGGTAGGGTTTGGTGCACATCAACGTCAATGTGGCGGCAAGTGGGATCGGTGGTCGATCACCCTCGCATGTTCCTCGCGGACAGACGCAATGGATAGCGTACCCTTGGTCTTTCAGTCATCGGGTGAATAAGCAATTTCAAATGAACGCCCCGAGCCCAAACAGGGTGTTCAAGTCAGTGGTTCCATGCAGGGCGCTATCCTGAGCGGTGGTTAACCCGGTCAAAGTTATGGCGACAGTTTGGCTGCCCGAGACATATTGAATTGAAGCGACACCGTCGGTGGCGCTGCCATTGACCAAAGTTCCGGAAACACCTGCTGGGCCGATGATCCTGTCGCCTAGCCCAAATCCACTTATCTGATAGGAGTAGCTCCCCATCGCCATCATGTACTCAAAGTCGCCACCAACTGCGCTGCTTGTCCCGGTAGTGAAGACAGGAACGGCGACAACTTCGGTGATATTTTGGGTATTGATACTGTGGGCTATGTCAGATGCCACCTGCTTATTGAAGGCAGTAGCTGCGGCTCCATACACTCCGAAGGTTGTCTCGCCCTCAAAACCAGCAATAATTTGTGCAAGTTGGGCAACGACGATGCCCCGATTGGCATTCCCAGCCGCGCCCAAGTAATCAGCCAGTGCTTGCTGCAGCGAATCGTAGACTTGCTGCGATGTTCCGAAGGTCGCGGTTGCCTTAAGAGAAGTATTGTTGATACTCATGTTATTGAGCACAAGAGTCGAAAAGGCGGAATCAGACAATGCAGAAAGGCCTGATGCCTCTACTTTGGCCCAGTCGAATGCGCTGCCTGATGGGGCAATTGTTGCCAGGGATTCGTTAAAAGTTGCACTACTTTGTGCCCTGCCGAAAAGGGATTGATGCACCCTCTCGACCAATAAGGCATCTGATGTTGCCAACTGCTTTACGCCGTCTGAAAACTGTAGCAACTCAATTGATATCAATTTGTCAGTGCCATCTCTGCTGCTGACAGTGTCTTTGACGTTATAGGTCAAAGACAGTGCATCGTACGTAACCAAATATTCTGTCGACTTCAGTGAAAAAGCTGCCGTGTCATCTCCAGCACCACCGTCAATGATGTCATTGCCAGCATTGCCGGTGATTGTGTTGTTCGCAGCGTTACCAGAAAGAGTGTCGTTACCGCGTCCGCCGATCAGGTTTTCAATCACCGTTCCAAAATTGACGGTCACCTGTCCAGCAGCGGTGATATTGGTTGCCTTGCTGCCGATGAAGCCCCAGTAGCCGGGTTCAAGATACAGCGTGACCGCCTGAGTTTGGCTGCTCGCGCTGAGGGTGTCAGCACCGGCGCCATCCCATACGAAATTGGGAGCTGTTGTGCTCAGCGTGTAGGTGTCATTGCCTGTGTGAGCGGTCTTGCTGGGCCCGTATAGGTACTGCAGCGCTGCAATATCTAGAGGGCTGAAAATTAGGTGATATTGCGCAGACGTGTAGGTATATGACATCACCGTCCAGGTCGCACTTTCCTCAGCTGCAGGTAAGTATGGCCCGGCATCAACATCGCCTCTCCCGTCTGGGTGACTGAACGGATGCTTTAGGCCCAACGTGTGCCCCAATTCATGAATCAGGGTTAGTGCGTCGTAGGTACCATCGGCCGGCGCGAGATTGCCTGCTGTGTTTCGGTCAAGAAACAAGTCACTGCCGCTTAGTGAATCGGATGGATAAGTACCGTACCCAGCAATCTTGCTTTCGGAATTGTTCGCAAAGGCAATCGTGTTCGGCGCTGCGGCGACGCTTGATTCGACAAAGCTCAAGCCCACCACCGAGGACACGTAGTCCAGCGCCAGCTTTGAAAAGGCCTGCTGCTTGGAATTGAAGGGAAGATACCCAAGCGCATTCTCAGCAGATGTGTCATAACTCGGCAACGCCGCTGGGTAAGTGAAAAAGAACGTTTTGGCAGTGCCAAGCAATGCGGCAAATCGCGCTGCGTCGCCGATCAGCAAGTCGTCAATCCAGTAAGGAAGTGCCTTTGCGCCGTCCGTGTATGTAACGGCCTCTATGCTCGGCGGCAACTTCACAAAGCTGGTACTGACGATGGCCGTGTCGTTACCACCCGTGTCATAGACATAGAAGTCACGGCTACTGATCTTGTATGTATCGTCCCCGTTGCCTCCCCAGAGGACGTCAAAACCAGTCCCACCGATCAGCGTGTCATTGCCATTGCCACCGTACAGGCTGTCGTTACCAGCGCCACCATCGAGACTGTCGTTGCCTTCTTCGCCAGATAGTGAGTCATTGCCGTCGCCGCCGATCAACGTGTCATTGCCAATATCACCGTACAGCGTGTCGTTTCCAGCCTCACCGTCAAGGCTGTCGTTGCCCGCGGAACCGTCCAGGTAGTCATTGCCGTCGCCACCGATCAGCGTATCGTTACCTGTTCCACCATAGAGAGAATCGTTACCGGCACCGCCGTCAAGACGATCATCCCCAGTGCTTAAATAGGTTGACAGATAGTCATCACCGGCACCGCCGATAAGGGTGTCGTTGCCCGAAGTCTGGTCGAACAACTTGTCGTTGCCGGCGCCACCTAACAATGTATCGTTTCCGGCGCCACCGTACAGGGTGTCCTGACCAGCGCCCCCGTCTAGGTAGTCGTTGCCATCACCGCCGCTCAGACTGTCTACACCATCGTCCCCATAGAGCTTATCGTCGCCAGCATAGCCTGAAAGGGAGTCGTCTCCATTGCCGCCGATCAGTGTGTCGTTTTCGGTTCCGCCATAGAGCGAATCGTTGCCTTCGCCACCATCGAGACTATCGTTGCCGGTGCTTAAGTAGGTCGATAAGTAGTCATCGCCAAGCCCGCCAAGGAGGGTGTCATTGCCTGAACTCTGATCCCACAACTTGTCATTGCCATCGCCACCCAACAAGATGTCATTGCCGGCGCCACCGTAAAGGGTATCGTTTCCGGCCAGTCCAAAGATCTGATTGGGGCCATCGTTGTAGCCGGAGATGACATCATCTCCAGCCGTGCCGTTGGTTATGACCTTTGCCTTGATGGCGGCTTCGTCCCAAACGACACCATCGCTGAACTTGAATTGTTCGACTTTGTAGGCGACGTTGTTAAAAAAGTAAGCAACTGTCAGCTGGTCAATCGATCCGTAATTTAATATCAATTTATCTTGCTGACGTTCCAGCGAACTTAACTCGGTGGACTTCACATCAGTGAACTGAACCACATCAGAGTTGCCTACTGTGGTGTCGTAATCGCTAATTCGGTCTATTCCTGCGCCAATAGCAAAGATGTAGGTGTCGTTTCCCGTACCTCCATATAGGGTGTCGTTGCCTGCGCCACCTTCAAGCTGATCATTGCCGGGGCCACCATTCAGATAGTCATCACCGAGTCCCCCTTTCAGAACGTCATTGCCTGTCGTGCCATACAAGAAGTCGTTGCCGGCGCCACCATCAATCGTGGCGCTTCCGGAGTAGGAGTAGTAGGGAACACTGCCATCGGCGTTGACGATGCAATTGACCCAGTCATTGCCACCACCGGCGTTTACGACATCATTGCCGCCACCCGTGCGAATCTGGTCATCAGCGGCGGTGCCGTTGAGGGTGTCGTTGCCAGTGGTGCCGGCTAGATCGGCCATCTATAAGCCTAGATGGAGGGAGCGATGGGATACGGACGTTGAGTAGTGACAGCACTCACCGCCGCTGATTACCGTTTCAAATCCACACTTGCAGCGCGCTTTGTCTTTGTGAGTGCTACCCATGACCATTCCCTTTTTGACATCTTTTTGGAAGTCTGCTCCGCTTGGCTGCTTTATGCAAGCCCAAGCCCATTTGCGGACTTATCGGCTTATCCGCGCCACTTATCCCCACATCACGTGGCTAAGGACACTCTGAAAAACCCTGACATCCAATGGGATGCGGGGACGTTAAACGGATATGCTACTGGAAGTCTGCGGGGACGACATGTTCAGCCCTCACTCTTGTAGCCAGGGTCTGAGCCAGCCCAGCCCGGCCGACGTACCGCCCGGCTCCATTCCTCGTGCCGGTCGGTACTCACAACCCACCCAGCCGCGGTAAGCCAGTTCGTCCAGCGGCCAGAACAGGTACGGGTAGTTCAATTCGCCTTTGTCAGGCTCGTGGCGTTCCGGCACACCGGCAATCTGGATGTGACCGACCTTACCGCCGAGCAGGTACTGGCGCAACCTGGTGGCGACATCGCCCTCCACGATCTGGCAGTGGTACAGGTCCATCTGCACCTTCAGATTCGGCGCTGCGACCTCGGCAACAAGCGCGTGTGCCTGAGCCTGCCGGTTCAATAAGTAGCGCGGCATGTCACGCGGGTTGATGGGTTCGATCAATAGCTCAACACCATTAGCAGCAGCCTGCTGCGCGGCCCAGCGCAGATTGTCGACATAGACCGGACGCAACGATTCAAAGCTCGCGTCCTCAGGAATCAGGCCAGCCATCACATGCAGGCGCGGGCAAGCCAGGGCCCGAGCGTAGTCCAGCGCACGATGCACGCCGGCCCGAAATTCGACCTCACGCCCTGGCAAGCAGGCCAGACCACGCTCACCCGCGTCCCAGTCGCCGGGCGGCGCATTGAACAGCACCTGCTGCAAGCCATGCGCCTCAAGGCGCGCGGCAATTTCGCGCGTCTGCCAAGCGTAGGGAAACAGAAACTCCATGGCCTTGAAGCCATCCCGGGCTGCCGCTGCAAAACGATCCAGAAAAGCGATTTCCGGTTAGAGCAGTGACAGGTTGGCGGCAAATTGGGGCATGGGACTGGGCGCAAGGGCAGAACCAGAAGAATAGCCTGTTTCGGGGAGTGACGCCTCCTTTATCGTACAGTCCTTGCTTGTATGCCAGCGACACAAGAAAACACTTTTTGACACGGGAGAGTTATCGAAATGCAAACAGCCAAAGCTATTGAACTGCACGGAAAACCCGTTGCCGGTGGAAAATTCCCTCTGATCTGCGCCCCGCTGGTGGGGCACACACGCGAGCAGATACTGGCCGAGGTGCAAGTCGTTCTGGCCAAAAAACCCGATATTCTGGAGTGGCGCGTCGATTTCTTCGAGGACATTGCCAACACGGCTGAGGTCATCAGCATCGCCACTGCCATCAAGGCGGCGGCAGCCGGCATTGCGGTGCTGTTCACGCGGCGCTCGATCCGCGAAGGCGGCGAGAAGATCTCGCTATCCGAAGAAAAGGTGATCACCCTGTACCAGGCCGTGTGTGAAAGCCGCCAGATTGACCTGATTGATTTCGAGATGAGCAACGACGCCGCCCACATCGCTCTGGTGCGGGAAGCGGCCAAAGGCAATGACATCAAGCTGGTGTTGTCCTTCCACAATTTTTCGTTTACGCCAGGTCTGGAAACCTTGGGTCAACGTTTTTTGCAGGCCGAGCAACTTGGCGCCGACGTCGCCAAAGTGGCAGTGATGCCGCGCAATCTGGAAGATGTGCTGACGCTGCTCAGCGCCACCTTGAGCGCCAGCCAGAAGCTCAGAATCCCCTTGATCAGCCTGTCCATGGGACCCTATGGCTCGCTGACGCGACTGTTTGGCTGGACCTTCGGCTCGGCGCTGACTTTTGCGGTGGGTGCCAGCAGTTCGGCGCCGGGACAGGTGCCGATCGAAGATCTGAACACCGTGCTAACGATTCTGCAAAGCTCACTGACTGGACAGAAATAGGATCAGGCTCCGCCTTCATCATCGGAATCCCCGAACATTCTGATCAGCGAGCTGGCCTGAACCCATTTCAATTAGTCTAACAAGGGCTTGAAATGGCATCGCTTTCTTGCGTCGTCTCGATGCAGGCAGGACCAAAATCGACTTTTATCGGTCACACAGTCATACGACCGGTCTTGTAAAACCAGCGCGCCTTTTTTTGATCGGTAGTTGACCAGGCAAAGGCCAAGTAATGTTTTTGGAGGGCAGGAATGCGGACCAATTTGCCGGTAAGTAAGGTTGAATACGAGCTAAAAGATGGGGCCTCCATCGTCTCCAAGACCGACCTCAGAGGGATCATTACCTACGTCAACTCCGACTTCATTGAGGCCAGTGCCTTCACCGACAAGGAACTGCTTGGCCAGCCGCACAGCGTGGTGCGCCATCCAGACGTGCCACCTGAGGCATTTGAGGATCTTTGGCAAACCCTGAAGGCCGGCAGACCGTGGACCGGCGTAGTGAAGAACCGGCGCAAAGACGGTGCCTTCTATTGGGTGGTAGCCAATGTGACGCCGATCTTCGAGGCCGGCGAATGCGTCGGGTACTTGTCGGTACGCAGCAAACCCACACGGGCCCAGATTGAAGCCCACGAAGCAGTCTATAGCTTGTTTCGTGCCGGCAAGCAGGGTAATCTGGTCATCCGCGAGGGGAAGGCGGTGAAGCGCACAAGACTGACCTGGCTCGTGCGTTATTTCTCAGCCAGAAGTGAAAAGTCGAGAATGATCGCGACCTTCGCTTCCTTGGTCCTGATCTTCACCGTCGTGATGATAGCGATGCTGATCACCGAGCGAACAACCATGCTTGAAGATCGCCAGCGGGCTGCGCGATTCGCTGTTGAGACCGCTTGGGGCGCGGTCGACAGTCTGGGCAAGGCTGTTTCCTCCGGCGAGCTCCCGCTTGCGGCTGCGCAGGACCGAGTGATTGCGCAGCTCAAAGACATGCGCTACGACGGCAAGGAGTATTTCTGGATCAACGACATGCGTCCGCGCATGGTGATGCATCCAACCAAGCCGGAGATGAACGGGAAAGACCTCGCAGAAGACCGGGACCCTAACGGCAAACACTTGTTCACCGAGATGGTCGAGGTTGTCCGGGCCAATGGCGCCGGCTTTGTGAGCTATGAATGGCCGCGACCAGGCAGCGACAAGCCGATAGCCAAGATATCGTACGTGAAGGGTTACCAGCCGTGGGGATGGATCATCGGCTCCGGAGTGTACGTCGACGACATCGACGTGACGGTGAGGAGCCGAGCCTGGAGTCTGTTTGTCATCATACTGATTGGCAGCGGCATGACTGCGGTGATGGCCGCGCTTCTGGTGCGCAGCATTGTTGGATCCTTGCACACCGCCCGCACGCAGCTCAACCGCATCGCGCAAGGCAATTACCAAGACATCATCAACGTCAATAGTGCGAATGAATCCGGCCTGTTGCTGTATGCCATGAAGTCGATGCAGATCCGCATGGGTTTCGAAGTGTCTGATGCCCATCGAATTGCCGATGAGATGACGCGAGTGAAGTTCGGGCTGGACAATGTCAGCACCAACGTGATGATTGCGGACAAGTATCGCAACATCATCTACGCGAACAAGGCGCTCGTCCAGATGTTCAGCCTGGCGCAGGACGACATCCGGCAGGACTTCCCGAACTTTGATGCCAGGCAACTGGTTGGCACCAACATTGACCAGTTCCACAAGAACGCCGCCCATCAGGCGCAGATGCTTGAGCGGCTACGCGGATCGCACAAGGCAACCATCAAGATCGGTGGGCGCACTTTTGCTTTGACGGCGAGTTCGGTCGTCAATGATGCCGGTGAAATGCTGGGGTCGGCGGTGGAGTGGGTTGATCGTTCGACAGAACTTGCGGTGGAGGCTGAGATTGCCAGTATTGTTGCAGCGGCCACGCGGGGCGACTTCACACAACGCATTGCTCTGGAGGCAAAGAAGGGCTTCTTTCTGCAGATGGCGCAGAGCATCAATGATTTGCTCGAAACATCGGATCGTGGTTTGCAGGAAGTGATGCGGATGCTCGCTTCGTTGGCCCGTGGCGATTTGAGCTACAAAATTACCAACGAATGCCAAGGCGCGTTTGGTCAATTGAAGGATGACGCCAACGCGACCTCGGACCAACTCAAGGACATCCTTGTTCGGATCAAGACGGCAACCGAAACCATCAATACAGCTGCAAGCGAAATTGCCGTCGGCAACATGGATCTGTCACGGCGTACGGAAGCACAGGCGTCCAGTCTGGAAGAAACCGCCGCCAGCATGGAGGAGCTTACCGCGACGGTGAAGCAAACCGCCGAAAACGCCAAGCAGGCATACCAACTGGCATACAACTCCAGCGCCGTCGCAGAAAAGGGGGGTGCCGCTGTTCTTCAAGTGGTTGGCACGATGGCTTCGATCAACGAATCATCAAAAAAGATCGTCGACATTATTTCCGTGATCGACAGCATCGCCTTCCAGACCAACATCCTTGCCTTGAATGCGGCAGTAGAAGCGGCTCGAGCAGGTGAGCAAGGTCGAGGTTTCGCGGTGGTCGCGGCCGAAGTGCGCAACCTGGCTCATCGGAGCGCTGTGGCGGCCAAGGAAATCAAAGGCCTTATCGGTGATTCAGTGAGCAAGGTCGATGCGGGTACCCGATTGGTACACGAGGCGGGCAAGACAATGGAAGAGATCGTGAATGCAGTCAAACGGGTCACCGACATCATGTCGGAAATCACTGCTGCGGCGGCGGAACAAAGCACAGGCATCCAGCAGGTCAACCAGGCGATAACTCATATTGATAGTGTGACCCACCAAAATGCGGCTCTTGTGGAGGAAGCGACGGCGGCTGCGTCTTCACTGGAAGAACAGACACTTGGGCTCACTCATTCGGTCAGCGTATTCAAGATCAATGATGATGAGCCTCTTCGCCCGGCTCAGACTCGCGCCGTGGCGCCGCCAGTTCCCAGTCCCGGCCGATTCGAGCAAAGAACAAATTCTGGCGTGGCGATGAAACCCAGGGCACTGGCAGCCAGGACATCCCGAGCTCGTGAGGATGAGTGGGAAGAGTTTTGAAGTGTGTGAACCAGGTGGCAGGACAAACCCTTTAGCTGGTAGATGAACCCATGAATGAAACAATGCGCGACATTGACGAGCGGACCAGTCTGGCCAGCAACAGCATGTTCGAGATGCTGCTGTTTCGTTTGGGCGAAGCCCCGGGCAGCGGCCGACATGAGCTGTTCGGCATCAATGTGTTCAAGGTGCGAGAGATACTGGTGATGCCAGAGATCACCGTCATGGCCAACGCGTCACCGGATGTCATGGGCGTGGCCAATATTCGGGGTCAGATGGTCACTGTGGTGAATCTGCCGAAGGTCATGGGGTGCAAGCTCGACAAGAAGCCTGGGCTCTTGCTGGTCACCGAGTTCTCGCGAACTACCCAGGGTTTTGCGGTGGAAGAGGTCAATGAGATCATCCGACTGGAATGGAAGCAATTGCTATCTGCCGAAGGCACGGGCGGTAGCCTGGTCACGAGCATCGCCAAACTTGATGGCGATATGCCGAACACCCGTCTGGCGCAGGTCCTGGATGTTGAACAGATCCTGCGCGATGTGTTTCCACACGAAGCCAAGGCACTCCAGCTTGCCGAGCTTGGCTCCACGATTCACCTGCCCCCGGGTACGGTTGTTATCGCTGCAGATGACTCTGCGGTGGCCAGAATGATGATAGAGGACGGTCTGAAAACCATGAATGTGGCTTACATCATGACCAAGAGTGGCCAGGAAGCCTGGGATTGCCTGCAAACCATGGCAAAGCAGGCCGAAGCTGAAAATAAAACAATCAAAGACAGGATTGCCCTGGTCCTGACCGATCTGGAAATGCCGGAGATGGATGGTTTTACGCTGACACGCAACATCAAGCAGGACCCGCGCTTCAGGAGCATTCCGGTGATCATTCATTCCTCCCTGACCGGTACCACCAACGAAGAACACGTGAAGACGGTCGGCGCCGATGCCTACGTCGCCAAGTTTGAAGCCTCCGAACTCGCAGCCGCCATTCAGAAGGTGCTGGCGCGCCAAGCGTAAGCGCAGCGATACCTGCTAGCGGTGCAGCCGGGCAGCCAGTTGCATGTGCTCGATGCTCTTGACCAGTTCGGCAGAATGCAGGAACTCGTTCAGTCTCGCCAGTCTCGGCAATTCAAGATAGGCGCGAAGGTGGAAGAATTCCGCGCTCGAATCCGACGCCAGATCGACTTCGGCCAGATTGCTCAGACTGCCCAACGCAAGTCGCTCGCCCAATCGAGCGCACAGGTAGCACAAGGCCAGACGTGCGCCTCGGCTCGGCTCTATGGCGGCAACAGGCAATAGCAAAATCCGGTCAATCTCGCTGACCTCTTGAATCAGGCTGATCGGCAAGCCCCATTCTTCCATCAGCAGGCTGCCAATTTCGGTGGCGCTCAGTCCCAACTGACTCTGCTCGGCGTTGGCTCGTTCGATCAAGCCGTTGCCGTCGGTCCACAGGAGGCTGTCAATCGGCATCAGCGACACCGCCGCCAGATGGCCCAGAAAGGACAGCACGACCTGTGTCACCAGTGAGCCTTGTTCGGGCATGTTCAATTGATGTGACAGCGTGAAGCACATTTCGTTCGCCATGGCGCTGGCAGCCAGAACCCGGTCGAAAACCAGCCGGTGTTCGACACTGGTGGCCTTGAACGACTCGGCAAGCATGTACCTCAGGCATATGCTGCGAACTGCATTCAGACCGATGAAGGTGACGGCCTGCCCGATGCTGAGCACCGGCGTGCGCAGTCCGTAGAACGGGGAATTAACACGCGCCAATACCTGGGCGGCGATCAAGGCCTCACCCATGATGAGATCGCTGATTTCGCTGGAGGTCGCACTGTCGAGAAATTCTGCTGAAACCAGTTTGTACAGTGACAGGGGTGGCCGAGGGACGGTGCGGAGTTGCGCGACCAGAGCCTGCCGGTGTTCGATCGTGAGACTGTCCCTGCCCAGAAAACTGAATTCGGCCAACTTTGCCGGCATGACGAGTTCCTGTCTCATCAGAGCCGTCGCCGCGGCATCTGCGACGGGCGGTGATGAGAACTCGGTCGGAGCAATGACCCGGCTTTGCGAGAGGACCCGTTTTGGTCTTGCAGGCGGGCCTTTGGCAGCCCACGTTCTGATGAGATAGAGGCCGCCAATCGCGGCAATTGCCATGATAATAAGGACGAGAACGATCACCTTGCCAAGCTCTCAGTTAATGCCCAATGGCCTGTGGTTAAGAATTTTTTGCAATGGATTCCAGTCGCCGCCTCTGGCCGCGATCCCTCTCCAACGGATATGCGATTCAGCACCATCAGATCCAGTATCTCACTTTGTGCCAAGGAACGATGCCGGCGCCCGTGGCGCTTACACTTTGGCCTCCTAGGGAGAGAGCGCCGACTATGAAACTGTGGATCAAGAGAACTGCCATTGCCGCCAGCGTACTGGCTGTGGTGCTCGCAGGGGTCTGGTTGTACCTGCAGAAGAACCCCCGGCAGGAGGAGCCTAAATTTCGCACCGCGCCGGTTGACGAAGGTGCCATCACGCAGGTCGTTCTGGCCACGGGAACCCTGCAGCCGGTGATCACGGTCAACGTCGGCACCCAGGTCAGCGGTACCGTGCTGGAGCGACGTGCCGACTTCAATGATCGCGTCAAGAAGGGCCAGATCCTGCTGCGCCTGGACCCGGCCAATCTGCAGGCCCGTCTGCGCCAGACACAGGCGCAACTTGCCGCCAGCAACGCCGCGCTGGTGCTGGCGCGTGCCACCTACGAGCGCAACCTGAAACTGGTCTCGGCCGGCTTCATCTCGGCACTGACACTGGACCAGGGTCAGCGCGAGGTCGATGCCGCCGTCGCCAATGTGGAACTGGGCCGCGCCCAGGTCGAATCGGCGCAGACAGATCTGGACAACTCGGTGATCCGCTCGCCGATTGACGGCGTCGTGATCCGACGCAATACCGACGTCGGTCAAACCGTGGCCGCGAGTTTTCAGACCCCCGACCTCTACCTGCTGGCACGTGATCTGCGCGAGATGGTGATTCAGACCAATGTCAGCGAGGCCGACGTCGGCCTTATCAAGGCCGGCCAAGTGGTGCATTTCACTGTCGATGCGTATCCGGAGCGCGAGTTCGAGGGGGCCGTGCAGCAATTCCGCCTGAACTCGGCCAGCAACCAGGGCGTGGTGACTTACACCATCATCGTCGACGTCGCCAATCCGGACGAGTTGCTCAAGCCTGGCATGACGGCGCAGACCCGCATCGTGGTCTCGAGCAAGCCCAAAGTGATGCGCCTGCCCACGGCGGCGCTGCGCTTTCGCCCCGACGAAGACAGTCTGAAGGCCAAGGGCGCCGCGCCAGCAGCGAGTGCTGCCTCGGCGCCGCTATCGGCCGAAGAAAAGGCACGCGCCGATGACGATGGCGTGCTCACCGCGACCCGCACTGGTCGCAAGATTTACCGGGTCTATACCGTCGGCGACAAGCAGGCGCCCAAGTTGCATGATGTGACCATCGGCATTGCCAACACGCGCTTTACAGAGCTCATCAGTGGCGACCTGAAGGCAGGCGACGAAGTGATCACGCGCACGGTGGAACCGCCGGTGAAGAAATGAGCCTGATCGAGCTCTCGGGCATCAGCAAGAGCTATCGAACCGGCGACGTCGTCACGCCCGTCCTGTTTGGTATTGACCTGCAGGTAAACAAGGGTGACTTTGTAGCCCTGATGGGCCCGAGCGGATCGGGTAAGAGCACGCTCATGAATTTGCTCGGACTGCTCGATCGTGCCGACGACGGCCACTACCGGCTCGATGGGCAGGATGTGACAGACCTGAGCGCAGCGCAGCACGCTGAAGTGCGTAACCGCACCATCGGTTTTGTCTTTCAGAGTTTCAATCTCTTGAAGCGAATGAACGTGCTGGAAAACGTGGCGCTACCTCTGCTGTACGCTGGCCAGTCGCGCGCCGCAGCGCGCACGCGCGCCCAGGATGTGCTGGAGCAGGTCGGCCTGGCTACGCTGGGGCACCGCATGCCGAACCAGCTCTCGGGCGGGCAGCAGCAGCGCGTGGCGATTGCCCGCTCGCTGGTGAATCGTCCACCCCTGCTGCTGGCCGACGAGCCCACTGGCAACCTCGACACCAGAACCACCAACGAAGTGCTCGAAGTCATCGGGCAACTCAATCGCGAGCAGGGCCTGACCATCGTCATCGTCACGCACGAGCCGGATGTGGCGCGCCACGCCAAGCGCCTGGTCAAACTGAAGGACGGCGTCATCGTCTATGACGGTGCGCCGCAGGATGAGCGGCAAGAGGTGGCAGCATGAGTCTGGCGCAGATTCTGCTGGAAGCCTTTCGCTCGCTGGCCGCGAACCGCTTGCGCACGGGCCTGACGATGCTGGGCATCATCATCGGCATTGCCTCGGTGGTGCTGATGCTCAGCGTCGGCGACGCCGTGCGCGCCTTCATCAACAAGGAGCTCGCCGTGCTTGGCAGCAACCAGCTGATCGTGCAACCCGGCACGCCGACCGAAGGGGGCGCCCGACGCCGCACTAACGAGTCGCCAACGCTGACAATTGAAGACGCCGTGGCCCTGAGCGGCCTGCCAAGTCTGCGCGGTGCGGCGCCCACGCTGCAGGGCTTCTTCCAGATCCTCTACGGCGACGACAACAGCAATACCGTGGTGCTGGGTGTGACACCCGACATGTTTGTGTTGCGCAACTGGAAGGTCGAGCGTGGCGTGGCACTGGCCGACAGCGACGTGCGCTCCGCCAACCGGGTCATCGTGATCGGCTCCAATGTGGCTGCCACCTACTACTACCGGCGCGATCCGATCGGGCAAACGCTGCGCGTTGATGGCCGGCCCTTCACCATCATCGGTGTGCTCGCCGGCAGTGGACGCACCCTGGACGGCACCGACCTGGGTGAGCTGATGGTGGTGCCCATCACGGCCATTCCGGTGCGCATGCCGCGCCCCCGCACCGTGCATTACATCAACGCCCAGGCGAAGGACGAAGCCAGCATGAAGGAAGCAGAGCGCGACATTGCCGAACTGCTGCGCGACCGGCACCGCATTACCGGCAGCAAGCTCGACGATTTTCAGATCACCAATCTGGCCAGCATCGCGCAGACCGGAGAAGCCATAGGCGCCGGCTTGTCGATTGGCCTGGGTGTGGTCGGTGCGATCTCCTTGATTGTGGGCGGCATCGGCATCATGAACATCATGCTGGTCAGCGTGAGCGAACGTGTGCGCGAGATCGGCATCCGCATGGCCATCGGTGCCAAGCCGATGCACGTGCTGGTGCAGTTTCTGAGCGAAGCGGTGGTGATGTGCATTCTGGGCGGCATGATCGGTGTCGCGCTGGCGGCGCTAGGTGCCTGGGGCGTCAACAGCACCGGCAAGTTCGAGATGGCGCTGGGCGCCAGCCACGTGCTGACCGCCGTCTTGTTCTCGACGGGTGTCGGACTGTTCTTTGGTTTCTATCCTGCGCGGCGCGCGTCCCGCTTGCTGCCGATCGAGTGTTTAAGACAAGACTAATCCTTCGCTTGGTTTAGTCATTGCCCCCGTCTTTGTCATTGCGGGCTTGACCCGCAATCCAGTGGTGGTGTGGCACTGGATCCCGGATCAGGTCCGGGATGACAAACTGGACGTTCGGGGTGACAAACTGGAAGTCCCGGATGAAAAGATCGAAGGGCGGGTGACATTCGCGGAGTCACCCATTGCGGCGCGCTTGACCACCACTGATTCGGATGTTGGCCACAATGCGGTCCACCTGAGGCAACGCATGGGCAAAGAACTGTTTGAAGCCCGAGCACAAGTAATTCAGTCCCGCCTCACCGTCATTGGTGCGCAGAATGCGGTTCTTCGGGCACTCGCCCCAGCAGTCGCTCAGGTAGGCGCACTCGCGGCACTGTCGGGGTAGCGTTTCATTCTTGGCGTAGCCGAACTTGACCTGATCTCGCTTCAAAGCGGTATCACCCAACTGCCCTGCGCGAATGTTGCCGATACGGTATTCGGGATAAACATAGTGATCACAGGAGTAAACGCTGCCGTCGTGCTCGATGGCAAGTGCCTTGCCGCAGACTTCGCTGTAAACACACATCTGCGAGTGCAAGCCCATGTGCTGCGCCACCAGGGTTTCAAAATGATTGACGTAGACCTTGCCGATGTCGCGCTTGCTCCACTCGTCAAACACCTTGCTCAAAAAATAGCCCCAATCCTCGGGGTCCACCGACCAGTCGGTGACGATGGAATCCGCTTGCCCCGGGCGCGCCCTGGCTTCGCCCTGCATTGGCAGCGTTGCGGCGTCCCAGCTCTGGGGCGCCGTCGTCTCAAAGGTACGGTGCTCCACAATCGGAATGAACTGCATGTAGACAGAACCGACTTCGCGGCGCAAGAAGCGGTAGACATCGAGCGGCCTTCTGGCGTTGTAGCGGTGCACACAGGTCAATGTGTTGAACGCAATGCCATGGGCTTTGAGCAAGCGCACCGCGTTCATCACCTTGTCAAAGGTGGGTTGCCCGCCCTTGGTGTAGCGGCACTGGTCGTGAATATCGCGCGACCCGTCAATCGACAAGCCCACCAGAAAGCGGTTCTGTTTCAGAAAGCGGCACCATTCATCGTCGAGCAGGGTGCCATTGGTCTGCAGGTCGTTCTGCACGGTCTGACCGGGTTTCGCGTATTTCTTCTCCAGTTCGATCACTCGTCGGAAAAAGTCCACGCCCAGCAATGTCGGCTCGCCACCCTGCCATGAGAAAACGACTTCCGGTCCGGTCACACCCTCGATGTACTGGCGAATGAAAAGTTCCAGCGTTTCATCAAGCATGCGTCCACTGCGCGAGCCGTCGGGCAGTGTTGCCTTGGCCAGGTAATAGCAGTAGGAACAATCAAGATTGCAGGCCGGCCCAATCGGTTTGGCCATGACGTGAAAACGCCGCCCACCCTGCTTGGCAAAGTGCAGCGGCGCGTCGTACTTGTCCAGCGGCCGCACCGTGCCATCCGGATCGAGTACGCTGCGCGCAAGGTCTTGTGGGCTGCTCTGGTTTGGCGCGGGATTCATGCGTCCGAGTTTAGGCCAGCGCCGGTGCGCCAGCCTCCGGTGTGGCCTTTATGAAAGCATCCATCGCCTGCGCCACTTCGACGCCCTTGTCTTCCTGCAGGAAGTGCCCCGCGCCCCGTGTTACGGCGTGCGGCTGCCCCTGAGCACCAGGGACCCGTTGCTGCCACATCTTGTGACCACCACGTGTCACCGGGTCGCGGTTGCTGAACAGCGTTAAAAACGGTTTCTGGCATTGCTTGAAAAACTCCCAGGCACGCTCATTGTTCTGGCGCTCCGGGTCATCGGGTGTGGTCGGTACGAAGGTCGGAAACAGTCGCGCTGCCACCTTGTACTTTCGTGACGGAAAGGGGGCGTCATAAGCTGCAACTTCCATTGGCGCCAAGCCGAGGGCACAACCCGCTTTAACGATGCGGCCGATCGGAAACCATGGACTGTAGACGGCAAACGCGCGCCAGATCCTGAAAGCCTTGGGCGTCTCGCTCGTGCCTGTGGGCAGGCCGCCGTTGGCCAGCACGATGCGTGCAAAGCGATCCGGCAGTTCCGCCACCATGCGTAAACCAATCAGAGAGCCCCAGTCCTGGCAGAACAGGGTGGCCCCCTGGAGATCCACACGCTCCATCCAGGCCTTCATCCACTGCACATGGTTCAGGTACGAATAGTCGGCCTTGCCTGCCGGCTTGTCGGAGCGCCCAAAGCCCACCAGATCGGGTGCGACGACGCGGTAGCCGGCTTGCAGCAGCACCGGAATCATCTTGCGGTACAGATAGGACCAGCTTGGCTCGCCGTGCATCAGCAGCACCACTGGCGCGCCGGGCGGTCCTTCGTCGATGTAGGCAATGCGCAGGCCACCGACCTCGGTGTAGTGCGGCACGTAAGGAAAATCGCTCAGGTTCGCGAAACGCGATTCCGGTGTGCGCAAAAAATTTTGGATGACAGGAAGTTGCTGCATGCTGCACCTTTTCAATAATTAAACCACCGCTGCCCGCACAAGGCCGATCTGGAAAACATGCGCCTCGATCTGGCCTAACTAGCGTTCAAGAATCGCCACCACACCCTGACCGCCGGCGGCGCAGATAGATATCAGGCCGCGACCCGATCCTTTTTGCGCCAGCAGCTTGGCAAGTGTTGCCAGCAAACGCCCACCGGTCGCGGCAAAGGGATGACCGGCGGCCAGCGAGCTGCCGTTCACGTTGAGCCTTTCCGGCGCGATGGCGCCCAGCGCATGCGGCAATCCCAGGCGCTCCAGGCAATACTTCGGATCTTCCCAGGCTTTCAGCGTGCACAGCACCTGCGCCGCAAAAGCCTCGTGAATCTCGTAAAAATCGAAGTCCTGCAACTTCAGTTTGGCGCGTGTCAGCATGCGCGGCACCGCATAAACCGGCGCCATCAGCAGACCTTCCTTCTTGTCGAAAAAATCCACCGCCGCCACCTCGCTGAACGTCAGCCAGGCCAGCACCGGCAGTTGCCGCGCATGGGCCCATTCTTCGCTAGCGAGCAGCACGGCCGAGGCGCCATCAGTCAGGGGGGTAGAGTTGCCAGCCGTCAGGGTGCCCTGCTCTGGCGCGACCTTCCTGTCAAACGCAGGTTTGAGAGAGCGCAGCTTTTCCATCGTCAGGTCGGCGCGCAGGTTGTTGTCGCGGCTGACGCCCTTGAAGCTCGTCATCAGATCAACAAAAAATCCGCTGTCATAGGCCTTGGCCAGATTGAGGTGACTGCTGAGAGCCAACACGTCCTGCTCTTCGCGCCGGATACCCCATTCGCGTGCCATCAGTTCGGCGTGTTCGCCCATCGACAAGCCGGTGCGCGGCTCGCCATTTCTTGGCAGCGCCGGACTGAACAGCATGCCTGGACGCATTCTGGACAAGACAGAAATGCGCTGCATCGCCGTCCTGGCACGACTGGCATCGAGCAGGATGCGACGCATTTTTTCGTTCAGGCCAATCGGTGCGTCCGAGGTCGTATCGACGCCACCGGCAATGCCGCATTCGATCTGACCCAGCGCAATCTTGTTGGCAACGACGATGGCCGCTTCCAGACCGGTGCCGCAGGCCTGTTGCAAATCGAAGGCCGGCGTTTCACGCGACAGGGTGGTGGACAGAACCGACTCGCGCACCAGATTGAAGTCGCGTGAACTCTTCATCACGGCACCACCGACCACATCACCCAGGCGTTCACCGTGCAATTGGTAGCGGTCCACCAGACCCTGCAGCGCAGCAGTCAGCATCTCCTGATTGCTGGCGTGCGAGTACACCGTGTTGGAGCGGGCAAAGGGGATGCGGTTGCCACCCAGAATGGCGACGCGGCGGATACGGTTGTTCGTGGTCATCTGGTTCCTCTATTGAAACTTCGGAAATTTGCGACACCCTCTTGACAAGACTGCCTGAGGTCGAGGGCGACGCGTTGGGGGCCGAAGGCGCCGCAGTGGATGGCTCCGCGAATGTCACCGACCTCTGGTCTTGTCATCCAGTACCTCCAGTTTGTCATCCCGGACCCGATCCGGGATCCAGTGCCACACCACCACTGGATTGCGGGTCAAGCCCGCAATGACAAGAAGTGGCCCGCAATGACAAATCCACGTGAAGGATCTGGTCGATGGGGCGCTCAGCGCAGGAGTTATTGGGGTCAGACACCAATTTGGCAAGACCCCAAGTCCACGCTGCGGCACGCGGTGCCGCACCCTGCGGGCGAGCCGAAGGCTCGGCGAATTTGGGCTCTGACCCCAAAAACTCGGGGGACAGCCGCGGAGCTGAGTGCCCCGTCGGCCTGATCCACCCCACATGCTGCGAGAAGTTTGGCTCGGAGTCATTTCAGAAAAGATCCGTACCGCAGTTGACCACGCAAATGCGGCTTGTCACCCTTGCTGTTGCGAACCTCGAACAGGACACCGGCATCGAATGAATTCTGTGGCTGATGGCGTGTCCAAAGCGAGGCCCGCGCCGGCAGGAACAGTGGCGTCTTGAAGTCCACCGCCACTTCGGCCTGCGTCAGGGGTTCACGCGGCAGCAGCGCCGCGAGTGCGCGTGCGTGGGTCCACATGCCATGCGCAATGGCCCGGCGAAAACCAAAGAGCCGCGCCGACAGGGCCCACAGATGAATCGGGTTGCGGTCACCCGAGACACTGCCATAACGCCGGCCGATGTTGGCGGGAGCAGAGAAATCTGCTTGGTGCGACAGCGCTGCATCGCTCTGCACGTGGCCGCCAAAGACGGCTCCGGCGGGCTGCTTGACGCCCAGCCGCAGCAGGCTCTGGGTTGCCTGCCAGACCAGGTCATCGCGACGCAGAATTCTCAGATCGAGCTCAAAAATCTGGCCTTTTTCGTGCGCCAGCAAAGCGCCGGTACTGACTTCGATGCGCAGCGTGTCACCGGGATGCAGGCTCTGGTGTTGCACGATGCGGTTCGCCAGGTGCACCGTTCCCATGGCCGGCCAGGGGCACTCGTCCGAAGCAAAGAAGGCCATAACGAGCGGAAAGGTGAGCAACTGCGGGTAAGTGATGGGAACCCCATGCGCTGGCGCGAAGCCGCAGACTTTTGCGTACTGCGCCAAGTGAGCGCCGTCCAGCGTGACTGCTGGCTGCACAAAGGTCAGCGCCGGCAAGGTCTCCGGCGTCGCGCCTTTCTTGCCGCCACCGCGCAGCGCACCGAAATACAGGGCCGCGATGCTGGCAGGCTGCGTGATCTCAATGGTTTTCATGGTGGGTCAGGCGCCGATCAGGCTCTGCCCACAAACCCGCACCACGTTGCCGGTGAGGCCGCTCGACGCTGGCGACGCAAACCAGGCAATCACCTCGGCCACGTCTTGCGGCAGGCCGCCCTGGCTCATGGAGTTCATGCGCCTGCCCGCTTCGCGGATGGCAAAGGGAATGGCTGCGCTCATCTGGGTTTCGATGAAGCCGGGCGCCACCGCATTGATGGTGATGCCCTTGCTGGCAAAGACCGGCGCCGTGCTTTGCACCATGCCGATGACGCCGGCTTTGGACAAGGCGTAATTGGTTTGGCCCCGGTTGCCGGCAATGCCAGAGATAGATGACACGCAGACGATGCGCCCACCGGAAGAAAGCGCGCCGGAGTCGACCAGCGCGTCGTTGATGCGCTCCTGAGACGACAGATTGACGTTGATGACCATCTGCCACAGATGCGGCTTCATGTTGGCGACGGTCTTGTCGCGTGTGATGCCGGCGTTGTGCACCAACACATCCCAGCCGCCCTGTGCCTTGGCTGCGGCCACCAGTTGCTGCGGCGCCTCTGGCCCACTGATGTCCAGCGCAATGGCGCTGGCACCCAGCCGCTGAACAATCTGATCGAGCTCGTTTTGCGCCTGCGGTACATCCAGACAGATGACGGTGGCACCTTCGCGCACCATGACTTCGGCAATCGATGCGCCGATACCGCGGGAAGCGCCGGTCACCAGGGCTTTCTTGCCCGAGAGGGGCTTGTTCCAGTCCGAAGGTAGAGCCGGCGCAGCCACCGGCAGTCCGATCCGAATGACTTGCGCCGAGACATAGGCCGAACGCGGCGACAACAAAAAACGCAGCGTCGACTCGATCTGATCCTGTGCGCCTTCGGCGACGTAGAGCAGCTGCACGTTGATGCCCTTGTTCAACTCCTTGGCCAGCGAGCGCGTGAGGCCTTCGAGCGCACGTTGCAGCGTCGCCTGGCGCGCACTCTTGCAGGACTCGGGCGCTCGACCCAGAATGACGACACGACCGCAGGACAGCACAGAGCGCGCACTGTCGTGAAAGAAGGTGTAGAGCGCGTCCGACTGGCTGCTGTCGGTCATGCCCGTGGCGTCAAACAGCAAAGCCTTGACTTTTTCTCCCGGTTGCTCGGCCAGCGCCCAGCGACCGGTTAGCAGTCCGGCCTGATTTGCCACCGGCGTCCATTGTGGCAATTGCGCATGGGCCAGTGTTTGCGCGCCCATGGATTTGAGCGCCGCTGCCAGCGCCGGCAGCAATTGCGGATTGGCGCCACCGCCGAGCAGCACCGTACCCCGGACCACGGGCTGGCCCTCGCGGTAGCGTTCCAGTACCGTGGGCTTGGGTAGACCCAGTGCACTTGCAAACCTGGAGCCCAGGGCCGAGTTGGCAAAATTGAGGTAGGAGTCTGTCATGGTGGCTTTCATTGTAGAAGTGACGGATACTGCGCCGCTACCGAGGAAACAAAATATGCGAACGACAGCAACTCAAGGTGCCGCCTTGAGCGCCTGGCCCGTCTTTTTGCTAACAACGGCGCTGCTTGCGGGCTGCTCCAAACCGGCTCAGGAGGCGCCGCTGGTCGGCAGCGACGCCAGTGCTTTCGTGCAGCAAGCCAACGCTGCGGTGGCGAAGGCGGCGGACCTGTTGGACGCGCCCTCGTTCGCTGACGCCAAGCGCGGTTTCATCGCCGCGCCCAAAGAGCAGATCAAGGATGCGACGGGCACTGTCATCTGGGACTTCGACGCTTTTTCGTTTATCCAGGGTGCGGCGCCGCCAACCGTGAACCCCAGCCTGTGGCGCCTGGCGATGCTGAACAATCACGTTGACGTTGGGCTTTTCAAGGTGATTGATGGCATCTGGCAGGTGCGCGGCTTTGACCTTGCGAACCTGACACCAGGATCGAAGGCAGCACGCTCGATCCGGGCAAGTTCTTCAGCATGCTTCACATAGCACCCGGTACCTTTCCTATCGTGACACGTTGAGCGAGTAGTCATTCAGGCCTTGGCAAGCTCGCGCCAACAGCGGCGATGAGTTGCTGCGCAACTGGGGTCTGTCCCGCAATGTTTTAACAATACATGGCCGGGCGCTTCGGGTTGAAGGTCCAGCCGGGAATCAAATACTGCATGGCCATCGCGTCATCGCGCGCGCCCAGGCCGTGCTGCCTGTAGAGTTGGTGTGCCTTTTCCACTTCGACCCAATCGAGTTCGACGCCGAGTCCCGGCTTCTTGGGCACCTGCACCAGGCCACCCACGATCTGCAGCGGCTCCCTGGTCAGGCGCTGGCCGTCCTGCCAGATCCAGTGCGTGTCGATGGCTGTCACCTTGCCCGGCGCTGCGGCCGCAACGTGTGTGAACATGGCCAGCGACACGTCGAAATGGTTGTTCGAATGCGAACCCCAGGTCAGGCCCCAGTCGCGGCAGGTTTGCGCCACGCGTACCGAGCCTGCCATGGTCCAGAAATGCGGATCGGCCAGAGGGATATCGACCGACTGCAGAGCCAGTGCGTGTGTCAACTGGCGCCAGTCGGTGGCAATCATGTTCGTCGCCGTTGGCAAGCCGGTGGCGCGGCGGAATTCTGCCATCACTTCGCGGCCAGAAAACCCGTCTTCGGCACCGCACGGGTCTTCGGCATAAGCCACGACGCCGCGCAGGTCGCGCATCAAACGAACCGCGTCTTTCAGCAACCAGCCGCCATTCGGATCGAGCGTGACGCGGGCTCGCGGGAAGCGCTCGTGCAATGCCGTCACCGCCTCAATTTCTTCCTCGCCACGCAGCACACCGCCCTTGAGTTTGAAGTCATTGAAGCCATAACGCTCGTGAGCGACTTCGGCCTGACGCACCACCGACCCGGGCGTCAACGCTTGCTGGTTGCGCAGGCGAAACCAGTCCTCGCTGGCCCCGCTTTCATCGCGGTAGGGCAGATCGGTCTTGTTTCGCTCACCTATGAAGAACAGATACCCCAGCATCTCGACCGCGCTGCGCTGCTGGCCTTCGCCCAACAGCGCGGCCACCGGAAGGTTCAGATGCTGGCCCAGCAGGTCGAGCATGGCCGACTCCACTGCCGTCAGGGTATGAATCGTGGTGCGCAGGTCAAAGGTCTGGAGGCCCCGACCACCGGCGTCGCGATCAGCGAAGCGTGTGCGCATGGCGTTGAGCACCGCCTGCACATTGCCGATTTGCTGCCCCACAACCATCCCCGTGGCGTCGCGCAGCGTGTCGGCGATCTTCTCTCCGCCCGGCACCTCCCCAACGCCGGTGCGACCTGCACTGTCGGTGAGGATGAGCAGGTTTCGCGTAAAGAAGGGCCCGTGCGCTCCGGAGAGATTCAGCAGCATGCTGTCATGCCCGGCAACCGGTATGACCTGAAGCGCTGTGACGATGGGTGTTGCTGATTCGTTCATGCCGTGGCTGATGATGCCGCTTCAGTCGGCCTCGATCTTGCGTGATTCAATCAGTTTCTTCCAGCGTGCGAATTCTGTGGCCTGGTAGGCAGTGAACTGCTCCGGCGTGTTGGCAACGATCTCAAATCCGAGATCCAGCAGCCTGGCCTTGACTTGCGGGTCGTTGAGTCCCGCCACAATGGCGGCGTGAAGCTTGCCCTTGATGTCTGCCGGCAGACCGCGCGGCGCGGCGATCGCCTGCCACGAGTAGACATTGGCGTCTTTCACGCCGATCTCCTCTAGCGTGGGCACGTTCGGCAGCAGCGGCGAGCGCTTGGCGCTGGTAATCGACAGTGCCCGCAACTTGCCCGCCAGAATCTGCGGCATCGCCGTGTTGACGTTCATGAAGGACGAGTCGACCTGTGCACCCAGCAAGTCCGTCATGACCGGGCCACCGCCTTTGTAGGGCACGTGAAGCCCGCTGGTACCGGTCTGCAACCAGAACAGTTCGGCCGTCAGATGATCACTGCTGCCGTTGCCCGATGAAGCAAAGCTCATCTTGCCCGGGTTCGCCTTTTCATAGGCGATGACATCGGCCATGGACTTGTGGGGCGATTTGGCGGGCACCACCAGAACGTTGGGTGCCTGCACCGCGACCGTGATGTAGTCAAAGTCTTTCAACGCATCGTAGGGCACCTTGGCCAGCAGATGTGGCGCGATCACAAACGGCCCCAGCGACGAGACCAGAATGGTGTGGCCATCCGGTGCCGCTTTGGCAACCATGCCGGCGCCAATGGTGCCCGTCGCACCGCCCTTGTTATCAACAATGAAGGTGCCACCCAGTTTTTCCTGCAACTTGGGCGCCAGCGTCCGGGCAATGAGGTCGGTCGAGCCGCCCGGTGGGAAGGGCACGAGCAGCGTGACCGGTTTGTCGGGCCAGGCCATGGCTGACGTCAGGGCCAGCGAGGCAGCGAGCGTGCAGAGCAGTTTTTTCATCCTGGATCTCCTTGAGGTGGGTGGGTGATCGGTCGTCGCCAGGACCTGAATGGTAGCGGTACCATTTTGAACCGTCAAGTGGTATCGCGCTCGACGATGGTGAAGCCGATATCGACGATGCTGGGGCTGACTGCCCGGCCTTCGGCGCGCTCGATCAGGAAACGCGCAGCCTGGCGCCCGATGTCAGCGCCGTTGATGCGCACCGTACTGAGCGAGGGCACCATGTCTGCCAGAAACGGCACGTCGCCAAAACCGACAATCGCGATGCGCTCAGGGATCAAAATCCCTTGCGCCCTGGCCTCGGTCATGGCGCCCAGCGCCAGCAGGTCGGAGCTGCAGAAGACGGCGTCGGTATCGGGTGCCTCCCGCAGCACCCGAGCCATGGCCTCGCGCCCGCCCTTGAGCGAGCGCGCATCGCCGACATTGATCACAAGAGCGTCCGCGTGGCCACTCTGGGCCACGGCCTCGGCAAACGCCGTCGCGCGCCGGCCAGCACGCTCGTCTTGCGCCCGAATCAGCGCAAACCGACGCCGCCCTTTGCCCATCAAAAAGCTGGCAACGGCGCGGCCGATGTCCAGATGGGAAAAGCCAATCAGCATGTCGATCGGGGTCGGGGTCAGGTCCCAGGTCTCCAGCACCGGTATACCCGAAGCCAGCAGACGGGTCCGGGCTCGACCCGGAGGCAAAATGCCGGTTAGAAAAATACCGTCGGGCCGGCGCCCGATGACCGCTTCCAGCAACAGCTCTTCATGAGCAGCCGAGTAGTCCGACTGGCCCAGCATCAGCTGGTAGCCAGCGTCGAACAGACTGTGGTTCAGGGACTCGATGGTCTCCATGAAGACCGACATGACGGTGCTCGGCACGATGGCGGCAATCAGCCGGCTGCGCGAAGATGCCAGGCCGCCGGCCATGCGGTTGGGTACATAGCCGGTGCGCTGCACCGCCTCGAGCACTTTCTGGCGCACTTCGTCGGACACTTGCGCCGGCGTGTTGAGCGCGCGCGAGGCCGTGATCGGCGCGACGCCAGCGAGCTTGGCCACATCGCGCAGGGTGATGGCACCGCTGCTGCGCCGTGAGCGCTTGGGATGGACTGTTTCGTTCATGGATGCTTGTTATGGTACCGCTACCAAACAGTTTACAATAATTCAAGCGATGCCCGCATAGCGTCCAGCATGATAGGAGATATTGATGCCCGCCGCGCCAAAAAGAGTGCCGAGCAAGCCACTCACGATCCGGATGAACAGCCGTGACAACGTCGCCATTGTGGCCAACGACGGTGGCCTGCCAGTCGGCACGGTCCTGAGCACGGGTCAGATCCTGCGTGAGCCTGTGCCACAAGGCCACAAAGTCGCGCTGTTCGACCTGAAGAAGGATGAGGCGGTGCTGCGCTATGGTGTGCCCATCGGCTACGCGATGCAGGACATTGCCGCCGGCAGCTGGGTGCACGAGCGCCTGCTGCGCATGCCCGATGCGTGCACGCTTGACGATCTGCCGCTTGCCACCATCAAGCCCGAAGCTGCGGCGCCGCTGGAGGGATTCACTTTTGAGGGCTATCGCAACCCGGATGGATCGGTGGGCACCCGCAACATCCTGGCCATCACGCAGACCGTTCAATGTGTGGCTGGCGTCACAGCGTTTGCGGTGCAGCGCATCAAGTGCGAGTTGCTGCCACAGTTT
>CAITQH010000102.1 GCA_903894475.1 uncultured beta proteobacterium | reverse complement strand
GCACGCCATGCAGCAGCAAATTACAGCCGAGCGTGAAAAACGCGCACTGATTGCCGCTTCCGAGGGGCGGCGTCAGGAGCAAATCAACATTGCAACGGGCGAGCGCGAGGCATTCATTCAGCGTTCCGAAGGCGAAAAACAGGCTGTCATCAACCGGGCGCAGGGAGAAGCACAATCGATCACTGCCGTAGCCCAGGCGACAGCGCAGGCGATTGAGAGAATTGCCGCTGCCATCCGTCAACCCGGCGGTGCAGAGGCAGTGCAGCTCAAGGTAGCCGAAAAAGCCGTTGAGGCCTATTCCAAAGTCGCTTCAGAGGCAAATACCACGCTGATCGTGCCGAGCAATATGACTGAAGTTTCGGCGCTGATTGCCTCGGCCATGAAGATGGTGCAAGGTCCCAAGAGCTAGTTACTCTTGCCGGACTTTGGCTGCCATCGATAGGTCAAACCGCATGCGTTTGAACTGTTGAACTGTCTAAGTCACATCGCGATACAGTCCAACCGCTTGCTTGTTCTATTGCGGAAGTTGTCGCTTCTTGACAACACATTCAAGCGCTAACGCTATAACAATGTGAGCGGCGATTGACAGCAGTATCAGGTCCGCGTCAATATCGGGCTGTCTAAATTAGCGGAGTGCATCTGTACAGTCCAAATGGTTATGTTGAGCAGTCTGGAAGTCATTGAAACCTCCGGCATCTCTCGCGCTACATTGCACAATTACGTAGCTCTTGGGTTATTGCCGAAGCCGATAATCCGCAATCCGGATGACAACTCGAACACGCGTGCAAGACAATTAGGTTATTTCCCACCAGACGCCATTGACCGTATAGAACGCATCAAACTTATGAAAAAAGAAGGACTTACCATGGCCGACATCTTCCGACATATGTCACGAGAAGGGTTTGACGGTTCACAGACTCAAACCACAACCACGCCTCGGTTTGAGAGAGAACGTGACAGCAGATCGACCGACACGACGACGCCGAGGTCGCCAGCCGTCCCAGTATCCGAAACGGGTCCATTGCGACTCACCATAGACAAGTTGCCTTATCCAGCATACATGCTGAACTACAACTTGGAACTTGCGTGGTACAACGAAGAGGCCAGGGTGTCTCTGCTGGGCGATTTTGACCGTCTGCCGGCCGACACCAAGGAGCGTTACGTTCTTGATTTCTTTTCCCGCGGGGTCTATGGCAAGAGCCTGGAAAACTTCGAAGCGTTTAGGCAACTCCACAAGCAGATGGGGCGTGAGCGTCTGCCCGACACACTGAACGGTGGATCTCGCGAGGCAGATAAGGCTACCCGACCTATCGCAGAGTGGCCACTCAATCTTCGTTCACCAGACGGCGAAAATGAGCGCTATCGGGTTTACGCCTCCTACTTCCGGGAAGGCATACTGGTCGTCTTTACCGACGATACTGAAGGGCATCAGGGTTTATTGGGATTGTTGGAAAGACGCGACGATGTGATCCGCAATTTGCTCAAGAAACGTTTGCCGGTGCTAACGGATGTTGCAGTGATTGTGGCGGATCTGCAGAATTCTGTGCGCATTTGCTCGGAACTGCCGCCCGAAGAATACTTTGAGTTGATTAACCAGATTTGGGCCACTATGGAGCCCATTTTCCGCAGTTACTATGGCACTCACGGCAAGCATGTTGGCGATGGCTTGGTGTACTACTTTTTCCCACAACCCGACAGCAATTACATCTATAACTCACTGCGTTGCGCCAACCAAATTCGAGAAGCCATGCGCAAGATCAGCAAAGAATGGCAACTGCGAAAGAATTGGATAAACGACCTTTACCTGAACACCGGCATCAACGAGGGGCAGGAATGGTTAGGGATCTTTCACATCGAAACCAAAGTTGAATTCACCGTTTTGGGCGACACAATCAACCATGCCGCCAGACTATCTGACATAGCTCGTCACGGCTCATTGTGGGCGACCAAGAATTTGATGGGTAAATTGACCCCTGAAGAGCGTAAGACGGTGCGCTTCGGAGTAAAACGGCAGAACCGTGACGACCATGAAGTATTCGTCAGTGCTTCCTATTCGCGCGTATCTGAATTGGTCGATTTGAATTCACCTCGCCATGAAAAATTGCGTGACATTGCTGCACTTGCTGTCACAGAGATTGTCGAAATTTCTTAACCGGTAGCAGGTGCGCCGTGGGCGCGCCGCTATCGTCGCGAGAACAGGCGCGCACAGCGCGCTCCTACTGCGATATTTCAGGCAAAGCCACTTTCTGGTCGATGCTGAACTGGTAGTCCTTGAAGATGTGTTCCGCGCTCAAGACTTGGTAACTGCCGTCTTCAAGGCGGCGTGTCGTGTCTTTCAGGCGGTATGTGGTCTGCCCACAGGTCCAGCAATTGAAGTTGCGCATATGGGTACACAGACAGGTCTTATCCATGACTGAAAGTGTCTTGGCGTCCGGGTGCAGCGCCACCTCCCGGTTGTATGCGTTGATATAGGCGCAGCTACCGTTACCGTCCAGCAAGTACCCGTATGCCTCGCAGTTGGGACGAATGCCGGCACCGATAGCCGGCGTGCTGCGCAGCATGCGCATCGGATAACCGGTTGGCGAGACCGTGTTGACGATGATGTCCTCTTCGCTTGCCTTGAAGTATTCCTGCTTGACCTTTTTCGGTAGTCCACATTCATCGGCCACAGTAAAACGAGTCGCCACCTGCACAGCTGCAGAGCCGGTTTCCAGAAAAGACACGGCATCGCTACCGGTAAAGATACCGCCAGCGGCTATCACCGGGATCGCGAGTTGCTCTGTCCGCAGGTACTGCACCACCTCCGCAACGATCGTGGCCAGGTCGTATTGGGCCCAGTCGGCACCAAAACCAAGGTGTCCACCAGCCAGCGGGCCTTCGACAACAACGTAGTCAGGCAGTCGGTTCAGTCTGGCGTTTTTGCGCAGAAACAGCTGCAGTGCGCGTACCGACGATACGATGATGCCAAGCTTCGCATCCCGAAATCGGGGATGTTCCGCAAGCAATCCAAACGAACCCAGATGCAGCCCCGCACTCAAGGTAATTCCATCGATACCGGCGTCAAGCGCCGATGCCATGCGCACCTGCAAGGTTTCGCGAGGTGCATTCATCGTCAATTTTTCCATGCAATTGACAAAAATCAGGCCCTCTCCCTTTTTTGACTGCATGGTTGACTCGACATGCCGACGCGTTGCCTCGGCCAGTGCGCCCAAATCGAACTTGATAATCGACTTGTCTGAATTATGGATGTTGTGCTTATAAAGTTTCAACTTGTTCTTGACAAACTTGGTGTCAAAACGTCGGTCCGATACGTCGGTCACCATGGCGTCTGAGATGTGCCCTACACCACCGAGTCGAGCCGCCTCAAGCGCAAGTTCAGCGGTTGAAATATCAACACCCATACCGCCAATCATGATGGGCACGAACTCCTTATTTCCGAACTTCAGGCGGAAGTCATCAACACGTTTCATTCAATTCCTTGGGCCTATTGGCAGACCTGGCTGCTGTCTTGACTGATTGCCCAAGCATGCCCAGGGAGAAAATAATCGCGAATCTGGCTGGTCTCGCATGCGACGAATTCTACCTCCCTGCCCTTCATTTTTTGTTCGAAAAGCGCGTTGGCGACAGTCCTGCCGCTCTGGATACAGTAAATTGGAATTGCTCCATGTTAGATTGCATTGTGTGGCACCAGCCAGCCTCTTCATTAAACCGCATCGTCATAGACACTTTTTCAAAATGGCTAGTCCATCCAGAACCCAGAACCAACCACTCAAGGGCGTACGCGTACTCAGTCTGAGCTTGAATCTGCCAGGTCCGGCAGCCCTGATGAGGTGTCAGCAGATGGGGGCAACTTGCGTCAAGCTTGAACCACCCGCGCCGGCGGGTTCAGCAACGGGCGCTTCGGGTGATCCCATGGGTTTGTACAACCGCACCGCCTTTGATGTGTTGCATCGCGGCATTCGATTGCTGGTTGCCGACTTGAAGACTGAGAAGGGCCAAAGGGCATTGCAACGCGAGTTGGCCAAGGCCGATATTCTGCTGACCTCGTTTCGCCCATCGGCTCTGAAAAAACTTGGGCTGGAGTGGAAGGTCCTGCATAAACAATACCCCACGCTGTCTCAGGTCGCCATGGTTGGCGCGCCAGGCGCTCGCGCCGAGGAACCCGGGCACGATCTGACCTATCTGGCGGAGAACGGCCTTGTTAACGGCCTGGAGTTGCCCCCTACCCTGTATGCTGATATGGGGGGGTCCCTGATGGCATCGGAAGCCGTGCTTCAAGCGGTGCTGATGCAAAAGCGTGGCAAGAGTTGTTACTTCGAAGTGGCGCTTTCGGCAGCCGCAGCTTACCTTGCCTTGCCTCGTAACTGGGGGCTGACTCAAGCCGGTGCAGCAGTCGGTGGCGGCCACGCCGGCTACCGTGTCTATGCGTGCAAGAACGGGCGAGTCGCGGTCGCTGCGCTGGAGCCCCACTTTGCCAGAGCACTGTGCGCGACGGCGCAGGTTCCCTATATAAACGTCCTGACCATGCTGTCGACACAAACCCATCAAGCCATCGCCACTTACCTGGAGGGCATGACACGCGAGGCACTTGACGCCCTGGCCAGGGACAAGGACATACCGCTTTTTACGCTGCAAGCGTGACCGATTTGTCGCTGCATGAGCAAAGAATGAGCAGCGCCATCATCGCAAAGGGGTCAGCAGCACGACAGCGCGCGCCTCGATTGCCTGACCCGACCCGACGGGGCCCATCTTCTCTGCCGTCTTGGCTTTGACGTTGACCTGATTCACCGAGATGGCCAGGGCCGACGCAATCTGTGCACACATCGCGGCACGGTAGGGCATCAGCTTGGGTGCTTGGGCTATCACCGTACTGTCAACATTGCCAATCTGAAAGCCGTTCGCTCTCACCAGGCGCGCCGCTTCAGCCAGCAAGACCATCGAGTCAGCGCCCCTGAAACGCTCGTCGCTGTCCGGAAAATGCTGGCCGATATCACCCAGCGCCGCCGCACCCAGCAGTGCATCGGTGATGGCATGCGACAGCACATCGGCATCGGAGTGGCCTAACAGGCCGAGATGAAAATCGATCATCACTCCACCGAGGATGAGTTTGCGACCCGCCACCAGTGCGTGCACATCCCAGCCTTCGCCGATTCTGAAACTCATGTCATGGTCCCTTCCTGACGGTCGTTACCGGGTTGTCTGAATCATGGATTCCCACTGAACGTGCCTGCAACAACAGATGGGCCAGGGCAACATCCTCAGGGTAAGTCACCTTGAAGTTCTGTGCGCTGCCGCGCACCAACAAGGGTCGCAGACCGATACTCTCGACGGCGCTCGACTCATCCGTCACCTCCGCGCCTGCCTGGCTCAGTGCATGCATCAGCATGTCAATGCGAAACATCTGAGGTGTCTGCGCCAGCCATTTATCGTGGCGTTGGAGGGTTTCCGTCACCCGGTCGTCCACGGCGCATTTGAGCGTGTCTGCCAAAGGATGAGCCAGCAAACCGCCAACAAGGTCTATCTCGCAGGCATCGATCAGGACATTGATTTGTGCTGGCGTGACCAGGCAACGCGCAGCATCGTGCACCAACACCCAATCATTCCCTGCAGCGCCCTTCTGAAGAAGAAATTTCAGACCATTGGCGACAGTCTCAGCCCGGGTCGCACCGCCGCAGTCAGCGACCCAATAGTCCGACTGTCGGTTTGAAAGAAACGAGTCGCCCGGGGCAAGCACCACAAGAATTCCGGTGACGCGACTTACTGTCGCAAAGGCTGCCAGTGTGTGCAACACCATGGGCTTGCCGGCCAGCACCTGGTACTGTTTGGGGCGATCCAGGCCCGCACGTGAACCACTGCCAGCACATGGAATCAGGGCCCAGCATCGTGCTCTTGATGAGTCATCGGCTGGTAAATTCTCGGAGGTATCGGACATGGGCGTGCCCCATTCTAAAATAAGCCGTTCATGGATTTACCCAAGCTTCTCCCCGGCAAGCGTTTCACCTTACCCAAACCCGCCGGATCCGCCGACGCGCTTTTGCTGGCCCAATTGGGATTGCGTGAGCGCGACAGTGGCAAATTGACCGCCATCGTGACCGCAGACTCCGCCGATGCGCAGCGTCTGATCGATGAAATCGGATTCTTTGCGCCCGACTTGCGATGTGTTCTGTTCCCGGATTGGGAGACACTCCCGTACGACAGCTTTTCTCCGCACCAGGATCTGATCAGCGAGCGATTGGCCACACTTTGGCGGATCAACCAGCACGACGACAAGACCGGCGCAGACATGGTCATCGTACCGGCTACGACGGTGCTCTACCGACTGGCGCCACCGGCCTTTTTGGCCGCATATACATTTCACTTCAAGGTCAAACAAAAGCTCGATGAGGCCAGCTTCAAGGCTCAACTGACCCTGGCTGGTTACAGCCACGTAAGTCAGGTGGTCAGCCCTGGCGAATACGCAGTGCGCGGGGGTTTGATCGACCTTTTCCCGATGGGATCGCCGGTTCCCTACAGGGTTGACCTGTTCGACGATGAAATCGACAGCATTCGCACTTTTGATCCGGATAGTCAACGCAGTCTGTACCCCGTGCCCGAGGTTCGCTTGCTGCCGGGCCGTGAATTCCCGATGGATGATGCGGCCCGCGCGCGCTTTCGCAGTCGCTGGCGTGAACTGCTGGACGGGGACCCAACAAAGAGCAGGATCTACAAGGATATCGGCAACGGTGTCGCCACTGCCGGTATCGAGTACTACCTGCCGCTCTTTTTTGAGGAAACCGCGACCGTTTTTGACTACCTGGGTACTGCCGCGACGGTGCTGCTGCATGGCGAACTGGAGCAGGTTTTTGAACATTTCTGGCAGGACGCGCGTGAACGTTACCGTCTGGTGCAGGGTGACCCGGAACGACCGGCCCTGCCACCCGAGGCGCTATTCCTCAGTGCAGAACAGTTCTACACCCGAGTCAATCAACACTCTCAGTTAGCCTTCCGATCGGTCAGCGAAGACTTCGGCGAGAGTCCGCTGTTTGGACCCTTGACCAATCTGACTGCGATGCGCGGCGCTGACGAGCCACTTGCACGCCTGAAGGCGCACCTTGGCCAGACCGCTCATCGAATACTGGTACTGGCCGAAAGCGAGGGTCGAAAAACCAGCTTGCTGGACTTTCTGCATGCCAGTGGCCTCACACCTCCATCCTTTGCAAGCCTGGCGGAGTTCGAACTTGCCAATGAGCCTTTGGGCATCGCCACTTCGTCGCTGTATACCGGCTTTTCCTGGCTGGAAGCAGGTATTGACTTTGTCACAGAAACCGAATTGTTCGCTGCCGGTCCGACAGCCCGAAGGCGCAAAAAGCAGGAACAGGTCAGTGATGTCGAGGCGCTGATCAAGGACTTGAGCGAACTCAATATCGGGGACCCGGTGGTCCATTCAGCACACGGCATTGGCCGCTATCGGGGCCTGATCAACCTTGACGTGGGAAAGTCACGAGCAGATGGCGAATCCGAGGTGCAGGAATTCCTGCACCTGGAGTATGCCGACCAGGCCGTGCTCTATGTGCCGGTCAGTCAGTTGCAACTGATCAGCCGCTACACCGGCGTTAGTGCCGACGAGGCACCGCTGCACAAGCTGGGCTCGGGTCAGTGGGAAAAGGCCAGGCGCAAAGCTGCCGAACAGGTACGTGACAGCGCCGCCGAACTGCTCAACATCTATGCCCGCCGCGCCGCGAGGGAGGGCCATGCCTTTCGCTATTCACCAGCCGACTATGAAGCCTTTGCCAACGACTTTGGGTTTGAGGAAACGCCCGACCAAAGCGCTGCCATCCACGCCGTGATTCAGGACATGATCAGCCCGCGCCCGATGGATCGCCTGATCTGCGGTGACGTTGGTTTTGGCAAGACCGAAGTTGCTTTGCGCGCTGCCTTTATCGGCATCACGGGTGGCAAGCAGGTGGCACTGCTGGCGCCCACGACCTTGCTGGCAGAGCAACATTACCAGACACTGGTTGACCGTTTTGCCAAGTGGCCAGTCAAGGTCGTTGAAATGAGCCGCTTTCGCTCCGCCAGGGAAATCACGGCCGCTTTGAAAGGATTGGCCGACGGAACGGTAGATATCGTTGTGGGCACCCACAAATTGCTCAGTCAAAGCACGCAGTTTCGCAATCTGGGCTTGCTCATCATCGACGAGGAACACCGGTTCGGCGTGCGCCACAAGGAGACCATGAAGGCCTTGCGAGCGGATGTCGATGTATTGACGCTGACCGCCACGCCCATCCCGCGCACACTAGGGATGGCACTCGAAGGCTTGCGTGATTTGAGTGTGATTGCAACCGCGCCACAGCGTCGTCTCGCGATCAAGACATTTGTCCGAACCGAGGGCCATGGCGTGATCCGCGAAGCGGTGTTGCGCGAGCTCAAACGCGGCGGGCAGGTGTACTTTCTGCACAATGAAGTAGAGACAATTGAAAATCGCCGGGCCAAGCTCGAAGAACTGCTGCCGGAGGCACGCCTCGCCGTAGCGCACGGCCAAATGCCCGAGCGCCAGCTCGAATCGGTGATGCGGGACTTTGTTGCGCAGCGCTTCAATCTTCTGTTGTGCTCCACCATCATCGAGACCGGCATCGATGTGCCGACAGCCAATACCATTGTCATCAGCCGTGCCGACAAATTTGGCCTGGCCCAGTTGCACCAGCTGCGCGGACGGGTTGGTCGCAGCCATCATCAAGCCTACGCTTACCTGATGGTGCCTGATCTGCAGGGCCTGACCAAACAAGCCAGCCAGCGCCTTGACGCGATTCAGCAGATGGAAGAGTTGGGCAGCGGTTTTTACCTTGCGATGCACGATCTGGAAATTCGTGGCGCTGGCGAGGTTCTCGGTGAAAACCAGAGCGGCAACATGCTCGAAATCGGCTTTCAGCTTTACAACGAAATGTTGTCCGAGGCAGTGCGCTGCCTGAAAGCCGGTATCGAACCTGATCTGCTTGGCCCACTAAGCGCCACCACCGATATCAATCTGCATTCACCAGCCTTGCTTCCGAACGACTATTGCGGTGACGTCCATTTGCGCCTGTCCTTCTACAAGAAGCTGGCCACTGCAAAGAACACCGATCAGGTAGACGCCCTGCTTGAAGAGATCGTGGACCGTTTCGGAAAACTGCCAGCGCAGGCGCAAACCCTGATCGAGGTTCATCGCCTGCGCGTCACAAGTCAACCCTTTGGCGTCGTCAAAGTGGACGCCTCGCCCACGGTCACCACGATCACCTTCAAGAAGGATGCACCCATTGATCCGATGCGCATCATCGCGCTGATTCAAAAGAACCGAAACATCAAACTGGCCGGCAACGAAAAGCTTCGCATTGAGCGGGCGATCCCCGAAATGCGCGACCGGGCGAAAATGGTTCGGGATCTGCTGCGTAATTTGGTATAAGGACTCATGAACGTCCCCTCAAGACCCCGCGCAGCGCTGCAAGACAGCACTGGTCTGTTCATTCAAGGCATCAAGCCTAAGCTGAAGCTCAGTGACTACCGGCTGATTGCCTTCGATATGGATTCCACGCTGGTCGACATCGAATGCATCGACGAGATTGCCGATGTTGTGGGCAAGGGTCCGCAGGTTCAGGTCATTACCGAGGCGGCGATGCGTGGCGAAATCAGCAACTTTGAAGACAGCCTGCGCCGTCGGCTCGCCATTCTGGCTGGTACCCACGTTTCGGCGCTGCAACGGGTTTATGAACACAGACTTCGACTCAATCCGGGCGCCTTGCAACTGCTCGCCTATGCACGCTGGGACGGGCTCAAGATCCTGCTGATTTCGGGCGGTTTCACCTACTTTACCGATCGGCTAAAACCTCGCTTGGGGCTGGACTTTGCCCACTCCAACGAACTCGAAATCCAGGATGACAGACTGACTGGCCGATTGCTCGGCGCGGTGATCGACCAGCACGCCAAGCGTGATACGGTGGCCCAGATCTGCCTTCAGATCGGTTGCTCTCACGAGCAGGTGATCGCGGTCGGCGATGGCGTCAACGACCTGGAAATGATGAAACTGGCAGGACTCAGCGTAGCGTACCGGGCCAAGCCCAAGGTACGCGAATACGCAAATATCAGCATCGATACCGGCGGCCTGGACCGTCTGTTGACGGTCACCCGGCCGTCGGTCGCTTACCGCTGACTCAAGCCGTTTCAGGCACGTTGGGCAGACCCGCCAAGGACTTGGCCAGTTCGGCTTCGTCGTAGAGTGCGTCTGACATTTCGCCGGCAAAGTACTTTTGGTAGGCCATCATGTCGAAATGGCCGTGGCCCGACAGATTGAAGAGGATCGTTTCGGATTTGCCTTCGCGCTTGCATCGCATGGCCTCGGCAATGGCACCCTTGATGGCGTGGCTGGACTCGGGTGCGGGCACGATGCCCTCATTGCGCGCAAACAGCACAGCCGCCTCAAAGCACTCGACCTGGTTGTAGGCCACGGCTTCAATCAAGCCCAGTTCCTTGCAATGCGAGACCAACGGTGACATGCCATGGTAGCGCAGGCCTCCGGCATGAAAGCCCGGTGGCGTGAACTGACTGCCCAGAGTGTGCATCTTGGTCAGGGGCGTCATGCGACCGGTGTCGCCAAAATCGTAGGCGTATTTGCCTCGCGTCAATGACGGGCAGGCAGCAGGCTCCACCGCGACGAAGCGCGACGTCTTGCCACCGCGCAAGCCGTGACCCATAAACGGAAAAGCGATACCGGCAAAGTTGGAGCCGCCACCGCAGCAACCGACCACCACATCAGGCCAGTCATCGGCCATCTGCATCTGCTCCATCGCCTCTTGCCCGATGATGGTCTGGTGCAGCAACACATGATTTAATACCGAGCCCAGCGCGTACTTGGTGTCTTCGCGCTGTACCGCCAACTCGACCGCCTCCGAAATCGCGATACCCAGACTGCCAGGATGATTCGGGTTCTCGGCCAGCACCGCGCGCCCATAGACCGTTTCATTGGACGGAGAGGCCACGCAACGTGCGCCATAGGTTTCCATCAGGGCGCGCCGATAGGGCTTCTGGTCATACGACACCCGAACCTGGAACACCTCAACCTGCAGACCGAACAAAGAACCTGCAAAGGCCATTGAGGACCCCCACTGCCCGGCACCGGTCTCGGTGGTTATCCGTTTGACACCCGCTTCCTTGTTATAGAACGCCTGCGGCACGGCAGTGTTCGGCTTGTGGCTGCCTGCCGGGCTGACACCTTCATATTTGTAGTAAATCTTGGCCGGGGTGCCCAGTGCTTTTTCGAGTCGGTGCGCGCGGAACATGGGCGCCGGACGCCAGAGGCGAAAGACATCACGCACCGGTTCGGGAATCTCTATCTCGCGCTCCATGCTCACTTCCTGCATGATCAAGGTCATGGGGAATAGCGGAGCCAGATCGTCAGGACCGACTGGCTGCAAGGTACCCGGATGCAACACTGCGGGCGCCGGCTTGGGCAAGTCCGCCTGAATGTTGTACCAGAAGCGTGGCATCTGGCTCTCTTCCAAAAGGTACTTCGTTTGATGACTCATGTTTGCTCCTCAGAAATTTATTGATAACGCGGATGGAGGGGGATTCCCGTATACAGTATGCACGCCTTTAGCATGAATTAAAAGACCTTGTTTGCTGAGGTTTACCCTGCCCCTGATGAGAACATGGGCAATTCTGACTGAGCGTCACTCATCAAACAAGAAGGTCGACTCCTGGTAATAGCGCGCTGCTTTCGCGGCGACTTTTTCTTTCATCCAGTCGCTTAGCCAGCGGTTCTTTTCGTCCAGGCTTGCGCCGTTGCCCAGCATCGCCAGCGGCAGGTTGATGCGCAGCGCGCGTCGTGGAATCAAGTGGCGCGAAATTCCGGCCGGCAGGAAAGCCCCGACCCGGGCCAGATCAACAATTTCAGCCGGCGCGTAATGCGGAAAAACCACCAGCACCGTAATATCATCATAGAGTGACAGCAACGATGGCAGATGGTCCGTATTGGCACGAAAGATTCGACCGCGCGCCTTGTAGAGATCGACGATGTCGTTGAGCCGCTGCGTTCGCTGGTGCAAATTGCCCTCTGCAAACAGACTACAAACCTCACCATGCGGATATTCGACAAAGGCCAGCGATTCCCGCCGCGCAAGCAGTGCCCGTGCGTGCATCAGGTCGGCTGCCTCGGTTCTGATCCCCGGAAGCCCGGCCAGCAAATCCTTGAATTGCTCAACATCCATGCCCTTGATGAGGTGATACCAGGTGTCAAGAATCAGTTCCGGGTCCTCGTAATCAACGACCTGGACCGCAATGTGCTCCATCCCCAAGGCATGCGCTGCGGTGACTCGATTGGCACCATCCAGCACCACGTAGCGCTGCTCGCCCGGAATCGTGGCCACGATGGGTGGATTCTTGAGCACACCATCGGTGCGCAGACGCTGCAACAGTGGCTCGCTGCGCTGCGCGTCGTGCTGCTCGTGCAGCAGCAGGTCGGCCACTGGAACGACGCGCAGGTCAGGCATCTCGGGTTGGCGTTGAGGCTGGATCATGCAACTTGTCTCCATCAATGGTTGTTCATGTCACTCTGAGGTGACTGGCCGGCGCCACTTCTTGCATCGCAGCGTCGATGGTCTGGACGGCATCCAGTATTCGGTATACGATAGGCGCATTGGACGCAGGTGTCAACTATTTCGACCAGATGTCGAGTTGACGCCAGAACCGAGGAAGACGCGATGCAAGTGACGCTGGACAACCCACTTCTACAGACACCCGAGCGCGGCCTGCCGCGCCACGTCGCCGTGATCGGCGCGGGCTCGATCGGACCGGACATAGGCTATTACCTCAAGAGCACGCTGCCCGAGCTCAAGCTGACCTTGATCGACATTTCGCAAGCCGCCATCGACGCCGCCCTGGCCCGCTTTGCCGACTATGCCAACAAGGCACTGGCCAAGGGCAAGATGAGCGCACAGCAGGCGGCAGCGGTGCAGCAGAACGTCCACGGCAGCACCGACTACGACGCCATAAAGGGCTGTGACTGGGTGATCGAAGCCGCCACTGAAAACATCAAACTCAAGCGGCGCATCTTTGCCGAGATTGAGGCCCGCGTGGCCAGCGACGCAGTCATCACCTCCAACACCAGTTCCCTACCAGCCGAGCGCATCTTTGCCGAACTCCAGCACAAGGAGCGCGCCACGGTCACCCACTTCTTCGCGCCGGCGTGGCGCAACCCGGCGGTGGAGGTGATAGCCTGGTCTGGCGCAGCGCCGGAACTGGTGCTCTGGTTGCGCTGGATATTCTGCAACACCGGCAAAGTGCCATTGACCACCACGGACGTTCCCTGCTTCATGCTGGACCGCATCTTTGACAACTGGTGTAACGAGGCCGCGCTGCTGCTCAACCAGGCGAGTGCCGCTGAAATTGACAGTGTGGCCACGGAATTCGTCCATGCCGGGCCCTTCTTTGTGCTCAATCTGGCGCGCGGCAACCCGATCATCACCGAGACTAATACGTTGCAGGCCGATGAAGAAGGCGAGCATTACCGCCCGGCACCGGTCTTCAAATCCGTACAGAACTGGCTCACCGTGGCACCCGGCAAGCGCGTAGATGTGCCAGCCACTGTGGCACAAGCCACCAGGGATCGTCTGCTGGGTATCCTGTGGTCGCAGTCGGTTGACATTCTGGACCGTGCCGTCGGCACACCGGCCGATCTTGACCTGGGGTGCTGTACCGCGCTCGGCTTCAAGAGCGGGCCGCTCGCACTGCTGCGCCAGACCCCGCTCGTCGAGGCGCAACGCATCCTGGACCGACTGGCGCAGGAGCGACCCGGCATGCCCATGCCGCGCAAACCCCTGGCTGACTACCTGCGCTTCGAGCGCCATGTGCTGGTGGACGATCTGGACGGTGTGAAGATCATCACGCTGCGCCGCCCCGAAGCCTTGAATGCCTTGCATGATGAAATGACGGATGAAATTCTGGCAGTGATCCGTCGATTCGAGAGCGACCCCGGTGTGGCCGGATTTGTCATCACCGGTTATGGCAACAAGGCGTTTTGTGCCGGCGCCGACATCGGTCGTTTCCCGTCGATGCTCGGTGACAAGGACGCGGCTGCGCAGTACTCACGCGACTGCTCGCGTCTGCTGGTACATCTGGATGCCATGCAAAAGCCGGTGGTGGCTGCCCTCAATGGCATGGCCCTGGGCGGTGGTTTTGAGTTGGCGATGCGCTGCCACGCGCTGCTTGCCGTCGAGCACAGCTGGATGCAGCTTCCCGAAGTGAGTCTGGGCATCTTGCCTGGCATCGGCGCCATGGTGGTGCCCTATCGCCGCTGGCCGCAGGCCGCAAGCACCTTCCACGGCATGCTGCGACGCTGCGAGAAACTCAAGGCCAAACAGGCCCTGGCGCTCGGTGTGGTGGATGCTTTAGCAAAAGACTCGGCCGGTCTGATCACCCTGGCGGTCGCGCGTGTGCATGCCCTGACGCAGGGGCATGCACGCATCGCCGACGCGCCATTCACCCTGCCCGCCTTCGAACCCACGGACGCCAAAGCGGCGAGTGGCATGGCCTTGAGTCCCACCACGCTTTCTTTGCTTGAGCGTGCGGTACAACAGGCGGCGCAAGCACCTACCCTTGCGGCGGCGCTGGAGATCGGTTACCTCGCCTTTGGTGACAGCGCCTGCACAGCGGCAGCGCGCGAAGGCATCGCGGCCTTTGGCGAACGACGCGCGCCTGACTTTGTCCGCGTCGGATGAGCCTTGAAGTCTCTATCAGCCCGTTTGATGGAATACTGACAATGGCCATCCATGACCACCGCGTGATGCTGGGCAACGAGGCGATTGCCCGCGGCCTCGTTGAATCGGGCTGCCAGTTCATGAGCGCCTATCCGGGCACGCCAAGCTCCGAAATACTGCCGGCCGTGGTCGCCTTCAGGAATGAACTCGGCGTCAATGTTTACGTTGAGTGGTCAACCAATGAGAAGGTCGCCCTCGAGACGGCGCTGGCCGCAGCCTATGCCGGCAAGCGTGCTGCTGTCGCCATGAAACAGGTGGGACTCAACGTGGCGGCAGATGCGGCTCTTTCCGCTGCTTATGTCGGCGTGGTAGGCGGCCTGGTTTTGATCGTCGCCGATGACCCCGGACTGCACTCCTCGCAAACCGAGCAGGACTCGCGGCTGTTCTCGCTGTTCTCCAAAATCCCGGCGCTCGACCCCAGCACGCCGCAGGAAGCCAGGGACATGGTAACGCTCGCCTTCGAACTGTCCGAACGTCATCAGATACCGGTGCTGCTGCGGCCCACGGTGCGCGTCTGTCACTCGGAGCAATCGATCGAATGCAAGCCAACGCAGGCCGCTGGTCGAAGCGCCGATTTCGAGAAGAATCCGCAACGCTGGGCGGCAGCGCCACGCGCCAGAATGCAGTTGCACAAGCAACTGAACGAAAAACTGGCGGCGATTGAAAAAGAGTTCGAAGGCTGGCCTGTCAATCATGCCTTCTTCCCACCAGGATCGAGTCAGCAGCGCTCACCACTGGGCCTGGTTGCAGCCGGTGTCAGCTACTCCTACCTGGCCGATCTGTTGCCCGCTCTCGGGCTGGCGGACCAATGTCCGATTCTGAAGATCGCCACCGCCTATCCGCTGCCGCGCGCTTTGCTCGAGGATTTTGCCAGCCGCTGCGAGCGGCTCATCGTGTTTGAGGAAACCGACGCTGCTGTCGAACTCCAGATCAGGCTGCCAATGCCGGTTTGGGGGCGCCTGAGCGGGCATGTTCCCTCGCACGGTGAACTGACTCCCGGTGTCATCGAAAAACATCTGGTCACGGCAGCCAGCGAGGCCGGGCTGATCGCCCATGAGCGAGCTGCTAACCGCATGCTGCAGGCCGTAGCGACGCTGGAATTGCCGGTGCGCCGTCCTACCTTCTGCCCCGGGTGCGGCCACCGCGCCACGTTTTATGCCCTGCGGCGTGCCTTTCCGGACGCCCTGTTCCCGGGCGATATCGGCTGCTACACCCTGGGGCTGAACCAGGGTGCGGTTGACACCGTGCACGACATGGGGGCCTCGATCTCGATGGCCTCGGGCTTCTATCACGCCTACGCCCAGGACGGCAAAGCACCACCGATTTTCGCCACCATTGGCGATGGTACCTTCTTTCACTCCGGGGCAGCGGGACTGGAGAACGCTGTCTACAACGGCGCCCGCTTTGTCCTCTTGGTGCTGGACAACGGCACCACCGGCATGACCGGCATGCAACCGACTCCCGAGTCCGGCCAGACCGCCGGCGGCCACAGCGGGGGCATTGTCCAGCTCGAGACCCTGATCAGGGGCTGCGGCATCAACTACCTGGTACACGCCGACCCCCACGATCTGGCCAGCTTCCATCGCGTGCTGCTCGACGCACTGGCGCACAGCCGTGCCGAGCAGGGCGGCGTTGCCGTTGTCCTGGCCCGCTACGCCTGCGTGGCGCAGCACAAAGGCCTGGGTCCGGGCAAGGTGGCCGTTGCCGTCGAGGTGCGCCATGGAGCGCGCCCGCGTTCACCAGGCGCCACCGGCGCACTGGATGCGCCGTGGATGCCGCACCACCAGGACCGCCTGTCGCCCTGCTCCGAAGCCTGTCCAGCCGGCAACGACATCGAGCGACTGATGACGCTGGCGGCGCAGGACCAGTGGCTGGAGGCCGCCAACATGCTCTACCAGGAGCACCCCTTTCCGTCCACCCTGGGCCGCGTCTGTCCGCATCCGTGCGAGAGTAACTGCAACCGCGGCGTCCATGACGGCGCCCTGTCCATCAACGCCATCGAGCGCATGGCGGGTGACCGTGGTCGCTCGGCCGCCGGCTTTGCCAAGCGCGGGCAGGCACTGGGCAAGACGGTGGCCGTGGTCGGAGCCGGCCCTTCGGGCTTGAGCGCCGCATACCAGTTGGCGCGCCTGGGCTACGCTGTCGAAATCTTTGAGTCGCTGCCTGAAATCGGCGGCATGCTGCGCTGGGCCATCACGCAGTACCGGCTGCCGACCAGCGTGCTGCAGCGGGAACTCGAAGTATTCAAGTCGCTCGGCGTCACCGTGCACACGGGAGTTCGTCTGGGAAGCAATCTGGCCTGGTCTGAACTCGATCGCTTTGACGCCGTCTATCTGGCCACTGGCGCCTGGCAACAAAGGCGCCTTAAGATTACCGGGGAGGACCGGGTCGGGGTCCTCAGCGGGCTTGACTACCTGTACCGGCTGCGTGCCGAAGAGACGCCCGAACTGGGCTCGCGCGTCGCCGTGATTGGCGGTGGCAACACCGCCATCGATGCGGCACGCAGCGCTCGGCGTCAGGGCGCCGTGGTGGACGTTTACTATGACGTGCTGCTGGCGATACCCGAAGAAGTGAGCGCGGCACGCGAGGAAGGCATCGTGTTTCATCATGCGCTGGTGCCGGTCAGTTTCGAGCCCGGTGAGACCCATCGGCTCAAACTGCTGCTGCGCGACCTTGCGCTGGCGAAGCCGGATCTGCCGGCCGATTCGCCGCCCTTCTACACCGAAACCAATGAGGCCGAGAGCGTCCTGGTGTGCATCGGCGGCGATGCCGACCTGGCCTACCTCGGCGAGGCGGGTTTGGCCCTAAGTGGCCGGATCCAGGTCGACCCGTGGGGAAGCACCGCGCAGCCGCGCATTTTTGCCGGCGGTGACGCCGCCAGCAGCGGCGTTGGCACCGTGGTTGGCGCCGTCAATGCCGGCAAGCGGGCCGCCCTGGGGATCCATGAGCGACTGGGCGGCGCAACGATCGATGCACCGGCCCTGCAACTGGCAGCCGGCCCCGGCATCGCCTGCGCGAAGCTGGCAAGCGCCAGCCCGGCGCGCGCGCAGCAGGCCTTGCCAGTGGCCGCGGCGCAGGATATCAAGCTGCAGTTCTTCAGCAAGACCGAGCGCGCGCAGGCGCGCCATCGAGCGCCTGCCGATTCAATCTGGAACTTCGACGAAGTCAATCTTGGTCTGGGCACCGAAGCCGCCAGCGCCGAGGCCAGCGAGCGCTGCTTTCACTGCGGGGTCTGCACGCACTGCGACATCTGCGTCCATGTCTGTCCGACCGCCGCGATCACGCTGGTTGCGGGCAGCTACCAGATCGACGCCGACAAATGCACCGCCTGTCGCGTTTGCCAGGCGCAATGCCCGCGTGGCGCGATCAGCATGGCACCCGTCGGTGTCTGCATTGCCTGCGGCTATTGCACCACTTGGTTCGAATGCCCCTCGCTGCAGCGTCGAGCGGATGGCCTGGTCGATATTGACCGACGCACCTGCATTGATTGCGGCATTTGCATCCAGGTCTGCGCGCAGGGAGCAATCCAGCCACTCTTGACCCAGCAGGTGCTGGCCGGCGCATGAGAGCACAGGCCATCATTGCGGGGGTCGGTGGTCAGGGGGTTCTTTTCACGACCAAGATCTTCATTGAGGTGGCGCGGCGCAAAGACGTGCCTGTGCTGGGGTCGCAGACATTTGGCATGGCCCAGCGCGGCGGCTCGGTCATGACCCACCTGAAGATCGGTCAATTCAGCAGTCCCCTGGTTCGTGAAGGCGATGCCGACCTGCTGCTCGGTCTGGACTGCATGGAATCGCACCGCGCCCTGCCCTATCTGCGTTCCAGGCAGAATGGCCGAAGCGCCCTTTGCGTGGTCAACGCACCGGATGAACAAGCTTTTCCCGACCAGCGGGTGGCTGACTTGCTGAGCGAAATGCAGGTCACCGTTCACACCTGCGATGCCGACGCTGTCGCGCTGCGCATGCACAGCCCGATGATGGCCAACCTGGTGCTGCTCGGCTTTGCTTCGAGCCAGTCAGACTTCCTCTTCACTTATGCGGAGGTCCGGCAAGCCATCGAGGCCCTGAGCGGCGTGGCGCAACGCGGCGCCAATCTGGAAGCACTGGAGCGCGGTCGCGCGCTGGGGCCATAGACCGCAGAGGCTGCAGCAGTTCAGCAGCGGCAGCACGCTGTTCAGTCGGAGCTTTCGAGTTCCGCCAGCGCCACTTTGAGGACAACCTTGCGAACGGCCTGCGCCACCCCCTGGGCACAATTGGGCCGATGGACATCCCACGGAAAGAAGATGGCATACATGCCGGCGCTCATCAGCAGGTCGGTTTCATTGGGAACATCTGAATAATGAATCACATCCCAGTCCGCCAGTCGATCTTCGAGCACCGTCAGACCCTCGACCCAAGGTGCGTAGCCTATCAACTCCTGGCCGCTCACGATGTACTGAACGTCGATGTGTTTTCGATGTGCTTCGGGGCGCCGCTGCTCTTTTGCTTCCGTTTGGTATGCGTTCAGCATGCCGTAGAGTCGGTCACCGTCGATGGCAAACTGCCCGGGCTTCACGTTGGAAAAGTCGGTGTTCTTCAGATAAGTCAGCGCTTTCTGAAGCGCTGGTGCAAGTGCTGCTCTGTCATTGTCAAGGTGGTCAAGGTGGCTGAGAATCATTTTCTTCCTTCCTGTCTCGATGCGGTCAATAGCTACAGGGAGCCGTATTTTTCGAATGCCTCTTTAACCGACACACCGGATCGCAGTTCTTTTCGCATGCCACTCTCGCGTTCAAAAACATCTTCCGCAGCCACAAGAGTTTCCATGATGAATTCCTTTGGAACGACCACGACACCATCAACGTCACCGAAGACAAAATCTCCCGGGTAGATGACTGTGTTGCCAATCTTGATGGCAACTTGCCATTCCTTGATATCCCAGCGGCCGATCGAACTTCCGGGGCACTTGAATTTGGCAAACACCGGATAGTTCATCTCGTCGATGAAGCCAACGTCCCGCACGCCGCCGTCCACTACAGCGCCCATGCAGCCGCGTTCTCGTGCCGCTGTCGACATGATCTCGCCCCAATGAGCCGCACCAGTGTGGCCGCCACAGGCCCAGACGGAAACAGTATTGGGCGTAATGCTGTCCAGCATGGCCAATCGTTTGTGCGTGTCATTGGCGGTCGTATCTGCACAGGGGTAGCCCTGTCCGGTGAACGCCAAGCCTGAAATACGCCCAGCCTTGGTAAAGCAAGTGATGTAGTAAGGCAACACCTGATCACGCAGCCCCCGCTTGTCCAGCATGTCAGCAATCGCGCCGGTGTAGAGGCGGTTGTAACGGTCGCAAACGTCTTTGATGTCCATAAAAGTCGATCCTTTCAAAATATCAAGAGAACAAGCACATTCATGACGGCAGATTGAACAGTCCGGCCGGTTGCTGACCTGCCAAAGCGTCCAGCAGGTTGCTGGTCGCCAGCACGGCCATGGCGCGCCGCGTTTCAAGCGTCGCCGAGCCGATATGCGGTAATGCCGTCACTTTGGCGTGCCTGCGCAGAGCTGAGTCCAGCGGCAGCGGCTCGGTGGCGAAGACGTCCAATCCGGCCGCTCGCAGATTGCCGTGGTCGAGCGCGTGCAGCAAGGCATCTTCCTGCACGATGGCACCACGGGCACCGTTCACAAAAATCGCACCTGGTTTCATCAAGCCAAACTCACGCGCGCCCATCAGGCCCCGGGTTTCATCGGACAGGGGCAGCACGACGGCGACGATGTCGGCACGTTGCAGCAATTCGTCCAGCGATGCCTGGCAGACCTTCCCGATCAGTTCGGGTAGCTCGGCAGCCACATCCACTGGCTGAAGGTTGTGATAAAGCACCGGCATGCCAAATCCGAGCGCGGCGCGGCGAGCCAGCGCCCGACCAATCCGACCAAAGCCCAGGATACCCAGCGTCTTGCCGTGGACGTCCCAGCCGAACAAATCGTCACTGATATTGCGTGTCCAGCGGCCTTCCCGCACCAGATTGGCCAGTTCGACCAAGCGTCGACTGCTGGCCATGATGAGTGAAAAAATCGTATCGGCGGTGGTTTCGGTAAGCACGCCAGGTGTGTGGCAGAGTGCTATGCCACGCGCTGCCAACGCCGGCAGATCGTAATTGTCCACGCCCACCGACACACTGGAGATGACCTCAAGTTGCGGCGCACGGTCCAGCAGGTCAGCGTTTAGGGGAAAGCTCGAGCCAATCATGCCTTGCGTGGTGCCCAGTGCAGCACTGAAGGCGCTGGCCTGGGCCGGCACTCGCGGGTTGGCCACGGTGACATCGTGCAGTTCCCGCAGTCGCGCGAGTTGGTCGATCGGTAACTCCCGAAATACCAAAACGTTCTTGCGTGTCGCAGACTCCGTTGGTCCAAGCATATTTAGAGCCCTGCCCTACTCAACTCGGCGCGCCTGGGCAGACCTTCGCTGTCACCTAGAACCTGTACCACCAGTGAACCAATCCAGGCACCGCGCCTGACCGCCTCGGGCACGCTCAGGCCATCCAGCAGCGCGCTGATGACACCGACCGCAAAACCGTCGCCAGCGCCCACGGTGTCTACGACCTTGGCGACCGGAAAGCCTGCCACGTAACCGCTGCCAGCGTCGCCATCGAAATAGGCGCCTTGGCTGCCCAGCTTGACGGTCACCAGCTTGGCGCCACGCTCGCGGTAATAGAAGGCAATACCTTCAGGGCTGTGTTCACCGGTCAAGAAGCGACCTTCTTCCAGGCCCGGCAGCACCCAGTCGGCGTGCGTAGCCAGCGCGTTGATGGATGTGCGCATCACCGCAGGTGTAGCCCACAGCGTGGGGCGCAGATTGGGGTCAAACGATACGCTGCGCCCCGCGCTGCGCATCAGTTCCATGGTTTTTTCGGCAGCGATCAATGTAGTTGCCGAGATGGCGGCAAAGACGCCTGTGGCATGCAAGTGGCGCGCGCTCACCAGCCACGCTTCGTCAATATCGGCGAGCCCCATGTAACTGGCAGCCGAGCCTTTTCGGTGGTACTCAACCTCTGGGTCACTGCCATCGCTGACTTGGCCCTTGAACTGCATGCCTGTCCGCTTCTCGGCATCACAGACAACGTGCGAGCAGTCGACACCTTCCTTGGCCATCGCAGCGAGCAGATAGCGACCCATGAAGTCGGTGCCCAGGCGGCTGGCCCAGCCCACCCGCAGGCCCAGACGCGCCAGACCAATGGCCACGTTGGTCTCAGCGCCGGCGGTGCGCTTGTAAAACATTTCAGCCTGTTCCAGCGGGCCAGGTCTGTCAGCGACCAACAGCATCATGGCTTCCCCAAAGGTAACAACGTCCAGTGCAGGGGTCATGGGATCAGTCGCTTTGTGTATTTCATCCGGGGAACGACGTGAAGTGGATAAGCGCGAGCTCAGCGTGCGTCATGAGAATTCAGGATTTGACCCAGAAAATTTCGGGTTGCTTCATGCTGCGGGTTGCTGAAAAACTGCTCTGGTCGTGCCTGCTCGACGATCTTTCCGTCCGCCATGAAAATGACGCGATCTGCCACGCTGCGCGCAAAGCCCATTTCGTGAGTGACGCACAGCATGGTCATGCCATCATCGGCAAGGCTGATCATCGTGTCGAGCACCTCTTTGACCATCTCCGGATCCAGGGCAGAAGTGGGCTCGTCGAAAAGCATTATCTTGGGTGTCATGCACAGTGCACGGGCAATCGCCACACGCTGCTGCTGGCCGCCAGAGAGCTGACTTGGGTATTTCTGTGCCTGTTCCGGAATGCGTACCCGGTGCAGGTACTCCATCGCAAGGGCCTCTGCCTTGTCACGGCTCAGGCCGCGTGACTGCATCGGTGCCAGCGTGCAGTTTTCCAAAATTGTCATGTGCGGAAAGAGGTTGAACTGCTGGAACACCATGCCCACTTCCTGGCGCACCGAATCCACATTGCGACCACCGGCTGTCAGGTCAATGCCATTGACCACAATGCGCCCCTTCTGTACGGTTTCAAGACGATTGATGCATCGAATCAAGGTCGACTTGCCCGAGCCCGAAGGCCCGCACACCACAATTCGTTCCCCGGCTGCGACCGTCAAGTTGATGTTGCTCAGAACCTGAAACTTGCCATACCACTTGTCGACCGCTTCCATCTCGATGATGGGCTGGCCTGCGCGAACTGCCGGGGTTGGGGCTTGCATTGTGTCGGTCACAAAAAAGTGCAGCTCTGACTTATTCCATTTTCGGCAGGTCGGTTTCCAGCCACTTGCGGTACAACTTGTTGAGTTCACCGTTGGCGCTGTTCCTGGCAACGAAATCGTCAACCGTCTTGAGCAACTCAGCCTGGCCTGGGCGCAGGACGATACCCATGACTTGCTGGCGTAGCAAGAACTTGGGTTCATAGGCGTTAGCAGGCGCGCGCTTGTCGATCTGCGCCGCCACGGTGGTCGAGCAACCAATCGCGTCCACCTGGCCTGACATCAAGGCCTGCATCCCCGAAGCGTCGTCGTCGAAGCGGCGTATCTCGGTACCCTCAGGGGCCATGGCGGTCAATGCGACGTCCTGGGTGCTGGCACGCGCCACACCAATGCGCTTGCCTTTGAGGTCGGCCGGCGTCTTGATGCTGATCTTCCTGTCACCGTACAGAATGACGCTGGCAGCGGCGTAAGGCTTGGAAAATTGGACCTGCTTGGCACGCTCGGGGGTGATCGCCAGCGAGGCAACCAGCAGATCCACCTTGTTGGTCAACAGAAATGGAATGCGGTTGGGGCCGGTTACCGGCAGCAATATGAGTTTGACGCCCAGATCTTTGGCCAGCAGGCGAGCCACATCGGCGTCATAGCCATCGGGCTGGTTGCTGGCATTGGTGGTGCCGTACGGTGGAAAGTCAATCAGCATACCGATTGTCACTTCACCTTTTTTCTGGATGTCAGCAGCAGTTTGCGCACTGACGAACGGGGTCCAAACCGATAGTGTGGCGGCCAGCCCGATGGCCAATGCGGTGTTTGTGAAAAGACGGCGGGGCAGATGCTTGCTCATGAGAAAGTCTCCAGAAGTTGAGGTGAAAATGGCAGGGTTGAAAAATGGAAAGGTCAATGCGCCAGTGCCGCGTTGTGGCGGCGCTCCATGCGGGCAGCCAACAAGGACAGAGGCCAGCACAACAGGAAATAGATGGCAGCGACGACACTGAAGACCATCAATGGCTGGAACGTGGCGTTATTGATGATTTGGCCGGATCGTGTGACTTCGGCAAAGCCGATGATGGCGGCCAGCGAGGTGCCCTTGATGATTTGCACCATATAACCGACCGTCGGAGCCAATGCGATCTTGAAGGCCTGCGGCAGAATCACGTAGCGCATTCGTGCGCGATAGCGCAGGTTCAGCGCCAATGCTGCCTCCCACTGGCCGCTCGGTATGGCCTCGATGCAACCGCGCCAGATTTCACCCAGAAAGGCACTGCTGTTGAGGATGAGCGCCACACCTGCAGCGACCCAGGGGTTGATGTCCATGCCGAGCACCGGGGCGCCAAAAAAAACAAGAAACAGCTGGAGCAATAGCGGCGTGCCCTGGAAAAATCGGATAAAGCCGCCAGCCAACAACTTGCCCACGCGATTCTCACTGGTTCGGCTCAGCGCTATCAGCAGGCCACCGATGGCGCCACCGATGAACGCGATCATTGAAAGCGCCACCGTCCACTTGGCTGCCTCAAGAATGAACAGAAACTCGGAGAAGCCAAACGTACGCATCAGATTCGGCGCCGGGCCGCCCCAAGACGAATCAGCCCCCTGGGGGGCAGGGAGGACACGAAGTGCCGATCGTGGGGGTCATCAGGGTCATCATCTTCCAGCCGGGTAATTAAGCGTGTGCCGATAGATGGTTCGGAACAGTGCGGAAAACAAAAGCGCCAGCACCAGGTAAATGACAGCCACGACGATGTAGATTTCAAAACTGCGAAAGGTTTGCGACTGCAGGTTGGCAGCGACAGAGGTCAAGTCGTCCGCCGATATGGCCGACACGACGCTGGAACTGAGCATAAGCAATATGAACTGACTGGTGAGTGCCGGATAGACGGCGCGCAGCGCCGGTTTCAAAATGACGAAACGAAATATCTGGTGGCGTTTCAGGTCAAGCGCCAGACCGGCTTCAATTTGGCCTCTGGGTATTGACTCGATACCGGCACGGATAATCTCGGTGGCGTAAGCGCCCAGATTGACCACCATGGCCGTCAGGGCTGCGGTATGCGCGGACCAGCGCAAGCCTATGGCAGGCAAGGCAAAAAAGAAAAAGAAAAGCTGCACCAGAAACGGTGTATTGCGGATCAGTTCTATGTAGGCGTTAATTAGCCAGCGCAGGGGACGCGGCCCTGAGGTTTTGCCCCAGGCGCACAAGATCGCAACCACCAAGCCGGCCAGCATGGCCAATATCGACAGTTCAATGGTGCTCCAGGTCCCTTTGACCAACAGGGGCCAGGCTGCAAAAACAGCATCAAACTGAAATGTGTACTTCATAAACTGGAACCAAAGCTGAAACCGGTTTCAGGAATTATAGAAGCACTTCTGTCTGAGCGGAAATCAGGGTAAACCCAGGATCCTTTCATGCTGGTGAAGGAACGGAGGAGCCCCGAGGCATCAATCGGCCAGATAACAATATCTGGCGTGGTGGCAGTTCCAGACCCTTGAGGCGTTCGATCAGGCAGTCCGCGGCGATTCTGCCCAAATCATCGGTTGGTTGAGCAATGGTGCTCAGCCCCGGCCCGACGTAAGGCGACCACTCGGTGTCGTCGAAGCCAACCAGGCCGATATCAGTGCCCAGACGCAACCCAAGACGCGTCATCGCCGCCACTACCCGCAAGGTCACTACCGCGTTGCTCGACAGTATGCCTGGCAGGCGTTCGCCCGCGCTCTGGCGAAGACACTGCAGCGCGTTGCTCAGCCGGGCTTCCGGCTCGTCTGCCATGCTTTCGAACGTGCTGCCATGCAGGTTGGTGATGGTGTTCTCTGACTCGCTGAGATAGCGGCAGAAAGCAGATTTACGCTCTTCACGCGGACTGACGTCCTTGACTGGCTCCGAGACAAACAACAACTCGCGGTAGCCCGCCTCCACCAAATGGCGCGCGCCCATGCGAACGGCGTCAGCGTTGTCCAGCGACACAAAGTCGGCTCGCATATCATGGTGGCGCCGGTCGACCAGCACCACTGGCTTGCCATGACGGGCAGACTCTACAGCGGCGCCGCCATCCTGGCCCAGCGTGTTGAGGATAAAACCTTCTACTTGGTAAGCCGTGAGCGTTTCAATGGCTTCACGCTCACGCCGGCTGTCATTTCCGAGGTTAAACAGCATGAGCAAGTAACCGGCTTGTTGGCAGGCCTTTTCAGCGCCGCGCAACACCGCCACAGAAAACGGGTTGCTTACGTCGGCGACCACTAAGCCAATGAGACGCGAGCGACCCCGCTTGAGTGCCTGCGCCATCGGGTTCGGGCTGTAGGAGAGGGTCGAGATCGCGGCCTCCACTCGTGCAGCGATGCCCTTGGTGAGCAATTTGTCACGGTGGTTCAAGAACCTGGAAACAGTGGCTTTGGAGACGCCAGCCTGCCGTGCGACATCCGCAATGGTAGCGCGCGCCATCGGTGCGGTTCGTACAAGAATCTTGGTTGGCATTTGAAATGGAAGCAGCTTGTCAAGCTGATTGAAACCGATTTCAGGCAATGCTAACGGATATGGCCGGAAAGTTCAAATGGCAGCTGTAATTTGACAGCTGTCATCGCGCGAATGCTTTTGTAAAGAACGGATCTGTTAGCCGGTTCAGGATTTTCGGTTTGAAAGCCTTCTCGGACTGTCAAGACGCGCAAGGACTCAGAGAATCCTGAACGCTGACTTGATCAGTTTGCGAATCATTGGCGGCACCTCTCCCGCCTTGAACAGGGTGGCAGCCAGCGAGAACTGGGTGCGGACTACGCCGCGCTCGTGGCTGAAGGTCTTGAACCCGTAGTGCCCGTGAGCATTGCCAATGCCCGAGTTGTTAACGCCACCGAAAGGCAGATTGCCGTGCAAGAACTGCATCAGTGAGTGGTTGACACAGGCCCCACCGGACGCGGTTTGGGTGAGTACCTTGTCGATATTGGCATCGGTCTGGCTGTAGATATACAGCGCCAGCGGCTTGGGCCCGGCGTTGATGCTGGTGATGACCTCATCGATCTGGCTGTAGCCAATCACTGGTAACAATGGGCCAAATATCTCTTCATCCATGATGCGGGCGTCAGCCGCAATCCTGTCAAGCAGCGTTGGCTGGATGAAGCAGGCATCTGCCACCACACCGCCTCCTACCAGGGTTTGCGCACCGCCTGCATTGGCGTCATCGAGCAGCGCTTTTACGCGGGCCGTATGGCGGGCATTCACCATATGCGCCAGATGCGGGCTACCTTGCTGCTCCGCCAGAGTCACGCCGTAGGCTCTTTGGAGTTCAGCGCGACAACATTCCACCCATCGATCCTTGACACTCTCGTGCACATAGACGTAGTCCGGCGCAATGCAGGTTTGACCTGAATTGGCGAACTTGGCCCACATGATGTTGCTGGCGGCGAGTTTCAGGTTTGCGCTGGCGTCGACAATCGTCGGACTCTTGCCACCGAGTTCCAGCGTGACGCTGGCCAGATTCTTTGCCGCCGCCGCCATGACGTATTTGCCGATGGCCGGGCTGCCTGTGAAGAAAATGTGATCAAACGGCAGTTCCTGCAGAGCCTGCGCTACCTCAGCCTCGCCCTCGAAGATGGCGACCTCGTCTTCCGGGAAGACTTCCCGGACTACCTTGGCTATCAGGGCTGACATGTTCGGCGTCAACTCAGACGGTTTCAAAATCGCCGTGTTGCCCGCCGCAATCGCCGAGACCAGGGGCCCCAGCGTGAGGTTGATGGGGTAGTTGAAGGGACCGATGATCAGGCAGCGCCCGCGCGGCATATATTGCACGTAACTGCGGGTTCCGCCTGTCAGCAGGGTGGGCCAAACGCGTTTTGGCTTCATCCACTTTTTGATATGGCTGATCGCGTCGTTGGCCTCCACGCAGATCGGCAGGATTTCGCCCAAATCCACCTCGCCGGGAGGCTTTTTGAAGTCCGCATAGGCCGCGCGATACCAATCCTCGGTGTGGGCGATCACGGCATCACGCAGTTTGCGCACCTTGGCGATGCGTTCATCCGCGGTGGAACTTCTGAGCCGCAAAGCGGTAGCAGCTTGATGCTCGAACACTTCTTGCATCCTGGTTAAGGCTAATACAGGCTTCGGTGCGACGACGGTCATGGGAGGTCTCCGGTTGATGTTTTTCAAAGGCTCATACAGTTTACGTCGGAGGACGAGCTAGCCGGGTCGACCCGCTGCAGCCATACGCTGCGCCATGTCTTCAGGCATGCCAAACGGCATCTGCCGCTCAAAACGCAAGGCGTCTTGCCAACTGCGCTCTTGCGCCGCAGCAAGCAAGGTCTTGGCAATGCGATTGCTACCGCGGGAATTTGCCAGCACCTCTGCTGCAAGGCGCGCTACGGCAGCGTCCAGTTGGTCATCGGCCACGCAGTAGTCCACCAGGCCGATGCTCGCGGCGGTCTGACCGCTGATGCGCCGGCTGGTAAACATCAGTTCCTTGGCGCGCGATACGCCAACACGTTGCGGCAGCCGCACTGACAGACCCCATATGGGAGCCAGTCCCCATTGCCCGTGGGTGTCCCCCAGGCGCGTTGACTCGGCGACCATCAAAATGTCACAACCCAGTGCCAACTCCAGCCCGCCGGTAAAGCAATGGCCATGCAGGCGGGCAATGGTCGGCTGTGGCAAGGCTTCCAGTGCGTCTATGGTCTCGGCTTCGAAGTGCGGGCTTGACGCCGCGGCGTGATCGGCAATGGCAGCCAGATCATGTCCGGCGCAAAACGAACGCCCCGCGCCCATGAGAACCACGCATCCGACAGAGGGATCGGCCGCGACGGCGTCAAGGTGGGCACGCAACGCAACAAAGACCGCCGGCGTCAGGGCATTAAGCTTGTCGGGGCGGTTCAGAGTCAGGGTTGCTACTCCGGCCGAATCGCTGCGAATAACCAATTCACTTGTCATGGGCATCTCCAGGTTGACGCGTCAAAATGAAAACATAATAGCGGGTCAGGAGACATCACAGGCCGTTCTCACAGAGACAACACACATGCGTTCCGCAACCGGACCTATTCGCCAGGGTTTTGTAAGCGTGCTGCTGATAAGCGCTTGCCTGGTCTGTTACGGGGCGAACGACAAGCCCCGCCCTAACATCATCGTGCTGGTGGCTGACGATTGGGGCTATACCGATGTCGGGGTCTACGGCAGCGAGATCGCCACGCCCAACCTGGACGAGTTGGCCAAGCACGGCGCGAAGTTCTCCAACTTTCACGTGGCCGCCGTGTGCTCGCCGACGCGCGCCATGCTGCTGACCGGTGTCGACAATCACCGCAATGGCGTGGGCAACATGCCCGAAACCATGCCTGCTGAGCATGAGGGACAGCCAGGCTATGCCGGCACGCTCAAGGACAACGCCGTCACGCTGGCCACGATGCTCAAGGACGCCGGATACCACACCTACATCACTGGCAAGTGGCACCTGGGCAAGACGCCAGACAAACTGCCCGGCAACCGTGGATTTGAACGCTCTTTCATTCAAGCCGACAGCGGCTCGGACAACTGGGAGAAGCGAACCTACATGATGCTGTACGACAAAGCCTACTGGTTCGAGCAGGGCCGGGAAGCTGAGTTACCGTCGGACTATTATTCATCGAAATTTTTCGTTGACAAGGCCATTGAGTACATCGCATCCAACGACAAGGACAAGAAGCCATTTTTTGCCTACATCGGCTTTCAGGCCAACCATATTCCGCTGCAGGCTCCAGCCGAATTCGTCAAAAAATACAGCGGCCGCTACGACCAGGGCTGGACCGCCCTGCGCAAGGCACGGCGTGACCGTTCCGCTGCCTTGGGCATGATTCCCGCCGGGATCGACATGGCTGCGTTGGCCAGCACCGCGGACTGGGAGCAGTTGAGTGTGGACAAGAAGCGCCAGCAAGCGCGCCACATGGAGGTCTACGCCGGTATGGCCGAAGCGATGGACTTTCAAGTGGGCCGGCTGGTGGCCTACCTCAAGGCGAGTGCTCAGTACGACAACACGGTTTTTGTTTTTCTGTCCGACAACGGCTCGGATCCGGCCGATCCCTTGAATATTCCTGTCTCCAGTAGCTGGGTGCGCATGAACTACGACAGCGACGCCGATCCACCGGGGGGCAAGGGCACGTTTGCAGCGAACGGTCCAAGCTGGGCCAGTGCCACCACATCGCCCTTCATGGGCTACAAGTACTTTGCCGGCGAGGGCGGCCTGCGCGTTCCCCTCATCATTTCGGGCGTGCCCGGCATGCCCGCGTCCCGCACCATCTCCGCGCTGACCCATGTGAACGACATTGTTCCGACCTTGCTCGACGCTGTCGGCATCCAGCCGCATGACGGAATCTATTTGGGAAGCAAGGTCGAACCCTTGAGTGGGCGCAGCATGCTGCCCATGCTGCAGGGTAAGACGGACTACGTTCATGCATCCGACGAAGCGCTTGGCTATGAGTTGGCCGGTTCCGCGGCACTGTTCAAGGGCGATTTCAAACTGGTGAAGAACATTGCGCCTCTGGGCGATGGCAAGTGGCGCCTCTACGATCTCAAGACGGATCCGGGGGAGGTGCACGATCTGAGCAGCGCCCAACCGGAACGCTTCAAATCCATGCTCGCCGATTACGCCGAATACGCACGCGCCAACGGCGTGCTGCCGATCCCGGACGGTTTCGACCTGCAAAAAACGGCCATGCGCTACGCGCTCTGGCACTTTCTGGTGCCAAAACTCAAAGCGGCCTTGCCTTGGGGTCTTTCTAGTCTGGCCTTGTGCGTCGGCGCCATCGTGCTGGCGCGCCGGCGGCGTATACGCGCGCTTTGATCGATGATGTGAATGTCCCGCGGGTGGCTTTTTAGAGGCTGGTGCGCAGAGTCCAGATTTCGGGGAACAGCACCACGTCGAGCATCTTGCGCAGGTAGCTGACGCCGCCGGTACCACCCGTGCCGCGCTTGAAGCCGATCACCCGTTCCACCGTCGTCACATGGCGAAAGCGCCAGAGCCGAAAAGCGTCTTCCAAATCCGTCAGTTCCTCGCCCAGTTGGTACAGATCCCAATGCTCACGCGGATTGCGGTACACCACCAGCCAGGCTTCTTCCACTGCCGGGCTGGCGCGGTAGGCCTGGCTCCAGTCGCGCTCTGTGTGGCTCTCAGGCACGGCGATGCCGCGGCGTGCCAGCAGGCGCAGCGCCTGGTCGTACAGCGACGGTGCCACCAGCGCCGCCTGCACCTGCTCCAGCAGGTCAGGCCGGTGCGCGTGCGCTTGCAGCATGGTGGCGTTCTTGTTGCCAAGCGCAAACTCGATGCAGCGGTACTGCGCGCTCTGAAAGCCGCTGGAATTGGCCAGGTAGGGACGAATCGCGCTGTACTCGGGCGGCGTCATGGTGGCCAGCACGTCCCAGGCGTGCACCAGTTGCTCCATGATCTTGCTGACGCGCGCCAGCATCTTGAAGGCGCTGCCCAACTCATCACTGGCGACGCAGGCCATGGCCGCCCGCAGCTCATGCAGCATCAGCTTCATCCAGAGCTCGCTGGTCTGGTGCTGGATGATGAACAGCATCTCGTTGTGGTCGGGCGACAGCGGAACCTGGGCGCCCAGAATCTGGTCAAGGTGCAGGTAGTCGCCATAGCTCATGGAGCGGCTGAAATCGAGCTTCGCATTTTCCGCAGCCAGGATCTGCTCGGGGGTGCCCATATCAGCTCACTACCTTGCGCAGGCTGAACTCGGAGCGCTGCCACTCGCCACTGACAAGTACCTGGCGCAGCTGTTCCAGCGCCTGCCACACCTCTTCAAAGCCGGTATACAAGGGGGTCAGACCAAAGCGCAGGATATCGGCTCGCTGCTTGCCGTCGCCTGAGCGAAAGTCGCCGATGACACCCCGCGCGATCAGGGCCTGCATGATGGCGTAGCCGCCCTGCTCTCTCGCCAGACTGAGCTGCGAGCCGCGCCGACCGTGCTCGCGCGGAGTCACCACGGTCAGGCCATGACCGGCGCAGCGCTGCTCCACCAGGGTGATGAACAGGTCGCTCAGCGCCAGCGACTTGGCGCGCAACGCGGCCATGCCACCCAGGGACTCGGCAGCGCTGAAGGTGTCGAGCCCGCAAGCCAGTGCCGACAGGCTGATGATGGGCTGGGTGCCGCACAAATAGCGCGCAATGCCGCTCGCGGGCTGGTAGTCGGGCGTAAAGGCAAAGGGCGCCGCATGGCCCCACCAGCCCGCCAGTGGCTGCCAGAAGCGATCTGCATGCTGCGGGCTGACCCACACAAACGCCGGCGCGCCCGGGCCGCCGTTGAGGTACTTGTAGCCACAGCCGACCGCAAAATCCGCCTGGTCCGCCTTCAGGTTCACGGGCACCGCGCCTGCGCTGTGCGCCAGGTCCCACACCGTGAGTACGCCGGCCCGGTGCGCAGCCGCCGTGAGTGCCGCCATGTCGTGCATGGCGCCGCTGCGGTAGTTCACATGGGTCAGCAGCAGCACTGCCACATCCTGCGCCGCCTCAGGCGCCAGCGCCGCTGCCAGTTGCCCGGCTTCAAGCAGTTCGAGCGTGCCGCCTTGCGCACGGCACAGGCCCTCAGCAATGTAGAGGTCGGTCGGAAAATTGTCGCGCTCGGAAAGCACCCTGAGCCTTGCCGGATCAGCGCTTTTGGCGATCTGCAGCGCGGCGCTGAGCACCTTGAACAGATTGATAGAGGTGCTGTCGGTCACCACGATCTCGCCCGCTGCAGCGCCGATCAGGGGAGCAATGCGGTCACCCAGGCGCTGCGGCAGGTCAAACCAGCCGGCTTCGTTCCAGGAGCCAATCAGTCCCTGCCCCCACTCCTGCGTCACCACCTGGGCGACTCGCGCAGCGGTGCTCTTTGGCAAGGCGCCGAGCGAATTGCCGTCGAGGTAGATCACTCCGCTGGGCAGGTTGAACTGCTCGCGCAGCGCGCGCAGCGGATCCTGCAGGTCGAGTTGTTGGCAGTGTTCAAGGGTAATCATGAAGTTCTCTCAGGATGGCTCGCACCGGTGACGCATCGGCGAGCATGAGTTTGAGCGGCAAGGCAATCAGTTCGTAGTCGCCCTCCGGCACCGCGTCAAGCACCAGATTTTCCAGCACGCGCAAGCCGCGCTGTCGGATCATCTGGTGACTCGGCAGCGTCTTGCTGTCCGCCGGGTCGATGCTGGCAGTGTCGATGCCCACCAGCAGCACACCCAGATCGGCCAGGTGCTCCACTGTCTCGGGTGAGAAGGCGGTCAGAGCTGGGTCCCAGTGGTCCACCGGCATGCGCTCGTAGGTGCGCACCAGCACGCGTGGCGGCAGATCCTGCAGCGCATGGGCGAGGTGCCGCCACTCAATCAGCGCTCCACAACGGATCGCATGGATCACGCGGCAGGGTCCCAGATAGGGTTGCAAATCCAGAGCGCCAACCGGCTCACCCTGGGGGTCGTAGTGCAAGGGAGCATCGGCGTGGCTGCCGACATGCGGCGACAGCGTCAGCGCGCTCACATTGACCGGGCAGTCCGGTGCAATGGTGGCGGTCCAGTGCTGGCGATAGGCCGTGTCGCCGGGAAAGACCGGCGAGCCCGGATGCAGCGGCGAAGAAATGTCCCAAATGCGTTTCATGATGTGCTCGGAGTGCGCCCGCTTTGGACCTATCGTCAGATCAGTGAACCACGGTTCGCCATGCCGCCGTCGATCGTGATGATGGTGCCGGTGGTGTAGGACGACAGATCAGAGGCCAGCAACGCCACCGTGGCGGCGATTTCTTCGACAGTGGCAGCTCGGCCAAAGGGGAAGCCGGCTTCGAATTCGCGCCAGCGAGTCGGGTCACCATGACGCTTGGTCGCCTCGGTCTTCATCAGGCCGACCAAGCGCTCGGTCGCCACCGGACCCGGATTGACACCAACGACCCGGATGCCGTCTTCGGCGCTGGCGCCGCCCAGCGCGCGCGTGAAGGCCATCAGCGCAGCGTTGCCAGTGGCACCGGCAATGTAGCCGGCGTCGAGTCGCTCGCCGCCGTTGCCAATGATGTTGATGATGACGCCTCTCTGGCGCGCCTTCATCTGTCGGTAGAAAGCGCGTGATAGATTGATATAGCCAAAGACCTTCAGATCGAAGGCAGCACGCCAGCGCTCTTCATCGACGTCAAGCAGGCTGCCACGCGGTGTGGCACCCGCGTTGTTGATCAGGATGTCGATGTCCGGGCACATGGCTGCCAACTCTGCAGCCCGACCGCGCTCAGCCAGATCGAGGGCATGCACACTTACCTCGACGCCGTGGTGTTGCCGCAACTCGTCGGCTACGCTCGCCAGGTCGTCGCCCGAACGCGCAACCAGATGCAGGTGGCAAGCTTCACTCGCGAGCAGCCGGGCGATGGCCAGACCGATACCCTTGGAGCCGCCAGTGATCAGGGCGCGGCGTCCGCTCAGTTTCAGGTCCATGCGGTGTACTCCTTGTTCATTGGCCGGGGTCGCGCACGATTTCGATGAATTTTGTCTTGTGCGCCTCGCGCGGCAGTGTACCGGGCGCGAGCCATTCGATGCGCGGCGCCACGCGCAGTTCGGAGCGCATGCGCGCCTGCAACTGCGCTTCAAGTTCTGGCAGGTCTGCCTTGGCAAGGTCCTGGCCATGTTCGATGCGCAAGTGCAGCGGCGGCGTGACTTTGGGCCCCGCCTGCGGCAGCCGGATGCGAAAGCTGCCTGTCACACGCGGCGCAAAGCCCATCAACACCTGGCGAATCGCCTCGGGGTACAGGTTCACGCCCTTGACGATCAGCATGTCATCCGTGCGCCCCACGATCTTGAAACGCAGGCCCGGCATGCCGCAACTGCATGGCTTGGTCCAGACCTGGATCAGGTCGCCCAGCGCATAGCGCATGAAGGGACCGCCCTCCCAGTCCAAGAAAGTAAACACCATCTCGCCAACGGCACCGTCCGTGAGCGCGATGGGCGCATGCGTATGCGGGTCAACCAGTTCCAGCAGGCAATGGTCTTCGGAGGTGAAGTGCATGCCCTTGTATTCGTCGGGCGATTCGTCGCATGAGATGCCGTGAAAGGCGTGGCCGCCACCGGTGTGGTCAAACACCTTGGCATCGAAGCCGTCAGCCAACAGCCGGCGCAGTCCCGGGTTGCCACCACCGGGCTCTCCAGCGCAGAAGAACCATCGAAAGCCAAGTTCAGTGGCAGGCTTGCCGGTGAGCGTGGGACATTGCTCGATCAGGTACTGACCAAAGGACGGCGTGGCGATCAGCGCGTCGGGTCGGGTCAGGTGGGCAAAGTCGAGCACGCGCTGCGTGCCACCCTCGATACCGACCGGCACCACGCAGGCACCGAGGTGCTGTATGCCCTGCGAGAGCGGCAGTCCGCCAGTGAACATCGACAAAGACAGTGCTTGCACCATCACGTGCCCGGGTCGTATGCCGGCTCGCCAGTATTTGCGCGCATGCATCTCGTTGACCACCGCAACGTCGTGCGCGGTGAGTGTGTACAGCGTAGGCATGCCGGTGGTGCCCGAGGTGGCGCTGACACGCACAATTTTTTCCCGCGGCGCACAGGCCAGCAAGGCGAAAGGCGTGCCGTGGCGCGCGAGTGACTCCTCCTGCACGCGCCGGTGCTCAACCTTGTCCATCAGCGGCACGTGCGCGAAGTCCTCGAAGCTCGCAATATCGCGTGGGTTGACGCCGGCTGCGTCGAGCCGCTCGCGGTAATAGGGCGAGTTGGCGTGGTTGTAGGCCACCTGTCGCTGCAGCCGCAATAGCTGCAGCGCGCGCATTTCGTCCTGCGACATCAGTTCGATGCGCTCGTTCCAGAGGCGGCGCTGCGGATCCTGTGCGGTCATCATGCGGTGTGCTCCTTCGCGTCAACCTGGCAAACTTCAAACAGCAAGCCCGTCACCGCGTCAGGCTCGAAAAAAGCGACCCGGCCGTGCGCGCCCTGTCGGGGGAAACCGGCCATCGGGATGAAGCCGGCATCATGCAAGTCCTCTACTGACTGCTCGACATCAGTGACCCGCGCCGACAGGTGGTTCAAGCCGAGCCGCTGACCCATCACCTGCTGCGCGAAGCTGTTTGGGCCATCTGTGTACTGCAGCAACTCGATCACCACATTGGCAGCGTCGAACTCGGCCACGCGCAGACCGACCTCGGGCAGTTCCTTGGTCCGCGCGGGAATGCCGAACAAGGGGCGCAGCTTCTCGACCGCCTGATCAAGATCGGCGACGACGATGCCGATGTGGTCAATGTAGGGGGGCGGTGCAATCGTCGTCGCAGTCATGCCTTGCTCCTTGGCTTGTGTCGTGCACGCAGCCTGCCTGTGCCAGCGGCATCGAGCGCGCCACTGGTGGCGTCGACGACCACGCCATAGTCCTGGCGCGCAGCCTGCACACTCACTACACCGGCGCTTACATCTGACGCCACCCGCTCGGCGGGCCGGTCAAAGGCATCACCATAGCCCCCGCCACCACCTGCGAGTTGGTGGAAAACGGTGCCGGGCGGAATGCCGCGAATAATCTCCTTGGACTTCACGCGCCGCTGCGTGCCGTCGGGATAGGTCAGCACGATGGCATTGCGCGAACCGACTCCGCCACCGAAGAAACCAAAGGCGCGCGCGGCTTCCTCGATGCCATCACCGAAAGCGACACCGGTGACGTTTTCGCCCAGCATCTCAAACTCGGTCTCGACGCCCAGACCGCCACGCCACTGACCCGCCCCGGCGCTGTCGCTCAGATATTCGTGCTTGCGCAGCAAGTGTGGGTTATGGATCTCGAACATCTCGTAATCCTGCGCCAGTATGCCGCCGGCGCAATTGATCAGGCCAATGTGATCGAAACCATCAGCGCCGTGGGTCGCACCGGAGCCGCCCTTGAGCGACAGGAACAGAATATCGGCATAGCGTCGGTGGTCCGCGTGCCGGGGGTCGTCGCCCGATACGGCAAAGCCAAGAAAACGGTTCCAGCCTGCGGTGACCACCTTTGGCAGCGCCTGTGCCATGGCCCGAAAGATGGCGTCCGAAGTCGGTCCGGTGATCGAATTGCCGAAAGTGGTGGCGGCCGGGAAACGGGCGTTGAGGAAGGAGCCCTCGGGGTTGATGATCTTGATTGGCCGCAGGATGCCGGCGTTGTGCGGGATCTCCGGGTTGATCAGCATCAGAAAGGTCAGCAACAGCGCCGATGCCGTGGCGGCATAGGGGGCGTTGACAAAGCCGGGCGTCTGCGGCGACGAGCCGCTGAAATCAAAGCTGATGCCATTGCCCTGCACCGTCACGGCGAGCGCGATCTGCATCGTGCTGCCATCGGTGACGCCGTCGTAAAAAACCGTGGAGTCACCGCAATAGCGGCCGTCGGGGATGGCTGCGATCTCTGAGCGAACCATCTGTTCGCTGCTGTCGAAAAGGTCTTCCAGCAAACGCTGCAGCGTGGGCCGCCCGAAACGGGCCAGCAGGCCATGAAAGCCCCGCTCACCGACGGTGCAGCCACCGATCTGCGCCTTGATGTCCTCTTCGACAATCTTCAGCCGGATATTGGCAAAAATCAGGTTCCACACGTCGCGTCTGAGCTTGCCGCGCTCAACAACTTTCACTGCCGGTATGCGCAGCGCCTCCTGCCAGACCTCGCGTGCCTCGGGGTTGTAGCCACCGGGCACGGCGCCGCCGATATCGGCCTGGTGACCCTTGCAGGCGGCCCAGGCGACCAGCGTCTTGCCATCGAAGATCGGCTTGAAGACCGCGACGTCGTTATTCTGGTTGCCGCCGCTGAAGACGTCGTTGTGCAGGATGACGTCGCCGGGGTGGATGTCATCGCCGAAAAAGCGCACCACGTTTTCGCAAGCCGGCTGCAGCGCGAAGGCCAGCACCGGTATGTACTCGGTCTGCTCCAGCATGCGACCCTTGGCGTCGTACAAGCCGGTGACAAAGTCGCGCGCCTCATTGAGAATCGGCGAGCGCGTGGTGCGCAACAGCGTCAGGCCCATCTCCTCGGTAATGGACTTCAGGCGCCGTTGCAGCACCGAGACCTGGATAGCATCGCGCTTCATTTGGGTGACCTCTTGACTCCAGGACGCACGCAGAGCACACAACTGCCGAGCGCGTCGATTTCTGCGACCCAGGCCGGCGGCACGAGGATGCTGGTGTTGGCGCTTTCGATCAGTGCCGGACCGTTGAACTGGTGGCCATGCAGCAGCCGTTCGCCGTCGTAGACCGGTACCTGGCTGCTGGCCGTGCGTCCAGGCAGGTAGATTGGGCGCCTGCCCTTGAGCGCGGCGCGCGGCGCAGACGTGGTGCGCGGCTGGCGCTTGAGCGCCGGTTTGTCAGTGATGCCAACGGCGGCCACACGCAGGCTGAGCAGTTCGACGGGCGTGCCTTCATCGCGAAGTGCGTAGCCGTACAGCCGGTCGTGCTGGCGGTGGAACAGTTCGGCCACTGCGGCCCAATCGGCGCGGTCAAGCAGTTCGTCCGGCACGTCGACCGTGACTTCGTGATACTGCCCTGTGTAACGCAGGTCCAGCGCGTGGCGTATCTGCTGCCGCTCAGCGGCGATACCCTCAGCCCACAATGCCGCGCGGCCCTGCGCACGCAGCTCACGCAGCAGAGCGCGCACACCGGTGCGCACCTGCACACGATCGGGCCCGGGCGGATGCAGCACGCGTGCAAAGCTGCGCACGTGGTCGTGCTTGAGGTCGCTGTGCAGCATGCCCGAGGCGCAGAACACCGACGACTCGCGCGGCACAAAGACGCGCTCGATGCCGAGCTCCTCGGCGATGGCTGCGCCGTGCAGCGGCCCGGCTCCACCGGCGCACACCAGCGGAAACTCGCGCGGGTCGAAGCCCTTTTGTACCGATATCTCGCGGATCGCCGCGGCCATCGCTACGTTGATGACGTGGAACATACCCTGCGCCGCCTCGACCAGCGACAGCTTGAGCGGCTTGGCGATGCGTTTGTCGATGGCGTTGCGCGCGGCCAGCTCATCCAGTGGCAGACGTCCCCCGGCAAAGTAGCTGGCCGACAGGTAGCCGAGCACCAGGTTGGCATCCGTGCAGGTGGGCTCGGTACCACCCCTGGCGTAGCAGGCCGGGCCGGGATCGGCGCCAGCACTTTGCGGCCCCATGTGCAGCAGGCCGCCATCGTCGATCCAGGCAATCGACCCTCCGCCGGCACCGATGGTGTTGATCTCCATGCTGGGCAGCGCCATCGCAAAACGGTTCACGTGGCCGGACGTGGTTACCGCGGGCTGGCCACCCTGGACCAGGGCGGCGTCGAAGCTGGTGCCCCCCATGTCGACGGTGATGAAGCTCCTTTTGCGTGTGGGTGCCATCCATGCGAGTCCCGCTGCCGGCGCGGCAGCCGGACCAGACAACAGCGTTGAAGCGGCCAGGCGCCGCACGCTCGCCGGCGCGGCGGTGCCACCGTTGGACTGCATGATGAGCAGCGTACCGCGCCACTGTGCCTCGGCCAGACGAGCATTCAGTCGGTCCAGGTAATGCGCGAGGATCGGCCCGACCCCCGCGTTCAGCACGGTGGTGCTGGTGCGTTCATAAAACCGCACTTGTGGCAAGACGCGCGAGGACACGGACAGGTAGGCCTGCGGCATTCCCTGCTGCACCAGGCGTGCAGCGTCCTCTTCGTGCGCGGCGCTGCCATGGGCGTGCATAAAACAGATCGCCACGGCCTCGATGCCCTGCTCGCGCATCGTCTGTATCGCCACTTCAACATCGGCCGTATCAAGTGCCACCAACTCAATTCCAGCAGCATCGACGCGCTCGGTAATCGGCAGCCGCAGCTGGCGTGGCACGATAGGCTCCGGCGCATGCCAGCGGTTGTCGTACATCATCTCGCGTACGCCGCGGCGCATCTGCAAGGTGTCGCGAAATCCGCGTGTCGTCAGCAAGGCAGTGCGTGCGGTGCGGCCAGTCAGCACCGCGTTGGTTGTCACCGTCGTGCCGTGCACGATCAGCGCGACCTGGCCCAGAAAGACATCGAAGCTCAGCCCCTCAGCCTGCGCCAGTGCTGCCAGGCCGGCCATCACCGCGATCGATGGATCGGCCGGTGTCGACAACTGCTTGTGCACGGCCGAGCGACCCTTGCTGCCCATCAGGGCGAAGTCGGTGAAGGTGCCACCGACGTCGATGCCGATCTTGTAGGTCTGCAGGATGGACTTTCTCATGAGGGGGCGTTTGGACCGAGTGAAATTGAGTATCGCAGCTTGGATCGGCCTTCGATCAGCGTGGAAACCCTCGATCTGGAAGCGGCAATGCCCGGCTTTGCAGCTCGCCAGATTGAACAAGCCTTTTGGATGCCAACAACTGTGTTAAATTTCAAAGGTAGTAACATTTGACTACCTTACGAATTGGAGCAAGAAATGCCCATCACCAGTGTCGCGAGTAAACCAACCAGTTTGAAGTTGCCGGCAGCGCTCAAAACCCAACTTGAGAATGACGCCCGGAGTGCGGGCTTGAGCCTGCACGCCTTCATGGTGCAGACGCTGGCCGACTCGGTGCGCCGTACACGTCTGCGTGAAGCGTTTACGCGGGACTCCATGACGGCATTGAGCGACATGAAGACCAGCGGATCGGGCTACGAACTTGGCAATGTCCGTGCCTATTTTTCAGAGTTGGCCAGTCACCGCAAAGGGCTGCAAGCTAAGCCGCGAGACCTCGCGCCAACACAGATGAGTTGATCATTATGTCTGGTGTATTTCTGAGCCAGGCAGCATTCGACGACCTTCTTCGGCTGGAGGAGTTTCTTGTCGACTCAGATGATCCGATGGCTGGCGAGTTGCTGGATTTCATCCTGGATGCTTTGCAAGTTTTGACCCATCAGCCCGGCATCGGACGGCCGGTTGAGGGTGGACTGCGAGAACTCATTATTTCGCGTAGGCGCAGCGGTTATCTGGCGCGCTATGAATTCGACGATGTCCGAGATCTGGTTCTTGTGGCACGCATTCGCCATCAACGGGAATCCGGATACCCAGAGGGTGAGCTTTGATAAACGGGAGGAAATCCACCTGCCACTGACCACGGTTCCGGCGTCCCTCGACCGCCTAACCCGTGCTGACCAGATTGCCGCGTTGCCGCCAAGCGGCAGCGCGCAGCCCACGGGCTGCTTTGGGACAAGGCAAGGGCTGCGATATTGGCCTCTCAAGTTGGCCCACTCTATACCGGCCCGTCGTGGCTGGCTCCATAGTGCCCATTGCGGTAGTAGCATTTCCAAGTTGACCACCTCGATAGCGGTCATTGAGCAACGTTGATGCCCTGGCTGGATCACCGGCGGACTTCCCAGCTTCAATCCTGATTTGCGCACAGCGGACAGACGACAACAGGTTTACCAACGTCGAGCAATTTACCCGGTTGGCCGCACTCTTCGCAGGTGTGCAGCGCTTGCTGCTGTGCAAGTTCTATCAGCCGATGTGTTTCGGCGTTGCCACCTCGAAGGAAGCCGCCGCGAATATGAAAGCGTAGAAGACCTGACTTCTCCTTGACCTGGCTGACGACCACGGCTGGCATCCTCCCATGACGCACTTGAGCAGCAATCTCCGAGCACAGTGCGTCAATGATTCCGAACCAACCGTCCCCACATGTAAAACCCCAACACATGGCTGTTTCCGCCCCGTCCCCATCCCGGTCACGAAACAGCTCGGGGTAACGCTGGCACAGCAGATCATCAAGTTCTTGTCGCAAGGCGTGTGTATCGATGTAGGAAAGGTGGACTACATTGTTCCCTTCCTGGCGACAGGATATGACGCCAGGGGATCTTTTGAACGAACAATCAACCCGTTTTGTTTCCTCACGACACATGTTGTCGGTGCGACTGTCACCATTGAATCCCCAACACCCCAAAGGGATCACACATGGTCGATCGTCGCCGATTC
>CAITQH010000101.1 GCA_903894475.1 uncultured beta proteobacterium | reverse complement strand
GCAGTACAAGGTCAGCACTGGCGAGGTACGTTTTGCCTACACCACGCTCAAGGCTGACAAGGTGGCCAACGATGCAACGCAGTGGGCGGTGGGTTATGTGCACGACCTGTCCAAGCGCACGGCGCTCTATGCCAACTACTCACAGGTCAGCAATGACGGAACCGGCGTCAAGTTCTCGGTCGGCAGCGGCGACAGCCCGAAAACCCCGGGTGGCGGCAGCACCGGTTACGAATTTGGCGTGCGCCACAGTTTCTGAGCCAGACTTCCAATCCAAGGTTGAGGGCTCCCTGCAGGGGAGCCCTTTTTTTTCAAGGTGAAGTGCTCAAGGTGCATTGCTGGCCGGCGTTGCTCGGACACGGCCCTAACCAGCGCAGTTGCGTCGCCGCCCCTGTTGGTAGCGCCGCCCGCAAGCTTTGCGGCTGCGCCCGCGTCACCTTGAAGCTCCCCAGCGTGACCCAGCTTCCAGCGCTGGTGCTCTGGTACTGCAAGGCATACGTGCTGTTGGCGCGCAAGGCACGCGTGCTGACCAGGTATTGCCCAGCGTCGACCGCGAAGCCCGGGTTGTCCCGGAATGGCTGCGCCAGCGGCTCGCCAACAAAGAGCCCCTGGCCTGGCCACTGCACCGACTTCCAGTAGGCTTCGATCAAGGTCGCTCCACGGTAATATTGGTCAATCAGTACCGAGGCCTTGGAAAACTTCTGCGTGTAGTTGCAGGGCTCTTCCACCGTGCCGTAGCTCGCTGTGGCGCCGGCATCAAGCCAGGCGGTGATGGGCATTTGACCATTGCCGCCGGGCAGATAGCCGCCCGTCGAGGTCAGGCTGTCGGCAATGGCGCCGGGTCGAAAGCTGTTGCTCGTCAGAGCCGGCGGCACACCAGCCAGCCCGGTGAAATAGAACAGCACATTGCTCTTGCCACTGATGCCGTCGCTGGCTGCGCCGGCCGAGTTGTCAATGTAGCTCAGCTGCAGTCCGCTGTTGCCACTCCACAGGGCTGGCAACGACGACGATGGCGACGTGTAGTAATCGGTGTAGCGCACGCTGCGGTTGACGTCGCTGGTTCGCATTAGATAGCCGTCTCCCGTGGGCAAACTGGCATCAGCCAGTACGCCCCGGTCAATCAAGGTCTTGGCGGCAGCCAGCGTGCTGGCCCCCAGCATCATGGACGGGCGCAGCTTGTGATCGACCCAGGGCTGCGCGGACTCGGAGTCAAAGTAGGGCGAAGCGGCGGTGCTGGCGCAGCTGCTGGCGCAGTACTTGGCATCGAATCCCAGCGCCAGCGCGCTGGTCATGCTCATGGCACAACTGCCCACCACACGCGAAGGCGCCGTCCACGTCAGCAGGGTTGCCTGCACCGCGCTGGGCAGTTTGGCGTCGAGTTCCGCCTTGAGTGCCGCAAAGTCCGTGGCCGAAATTGTGTCCACGCCCGTTGTGAGCGCCACCCGGATGATATTGGTCGCCGGTATCCCCCTTGCAGTCTGGTAATAACTGGCAATCGCCTCGGAAAGCGGATCTCCTGCTGCCACGACGACAGCCAGCTGGCTGGCACTGATGGAACGCGCGGGCAGGTTCAAGGTGAGGCTTGGCAGACTGGTCACCGTCACGCTGACCGTCGCGGCGCCGCTGTTGAGCTTGCCATCGCTGACAGTCAGCGCTGCCACATAACTGCCAGCGACGTCCGCCGTGAAAGTAGGTTTGACAGAGCTGGGCGAAAGCAATGCGGCGCCGCTGCCGGCAGGTCTGGATGTCAGCACCCAGGAATAATTCAGCGCGTCATTGTTGGCGTCCGAGCTGGCACTACCGTCCAGGGTGACCAGTGTTCCAGTCAGGACGCTTTGCGCGGCACCGGCGTTGGCAACCGGTGCCACGTTGACCGGGGTGACAGGTGTGACAGGTGTCGAAGCAGAACCACCGCCACCACAAGTCGCCAGCAGCATGGTGCTCAGCAGAACAGAAAAAAATTTGATACTTGTTGGCATAGGGAGGTTTGTCGGCCGCGCCATCCTGTTGCAGGCGTCGCCAACAGCAATCATAGTCAACTCAGATGTCCCGGCGGTGAAGCGCCAGTCGCGGCAAGGCAGCCTGGGCGTTCTCGCTGGTGGCACGGGCCAGTTCGGGCGCATCGATGCCGCGCAGCCGTGCCAGTTCGGCTCCGATGCGCGGCAATTCGCAGGGCTCGTTGCGCGCCTGCGCGAGGCCACCAGCACGCTGCGCTGCGCTACGGTACAGCCAGTGCGGCGGCATATCCGGCGCGTCGGTCTCCAGCACCAGCGCGGCCAGCGGCAAAGAGATGGCCAGACGGCGCAGTTGCAGCGCGCGCTCGTAGGTCAGCGCACCACCAAAACCCAGTTTCAAGCCCATCGCAACGAAGGCATGTGCCTGCTGTTCACTGCCGTTGAAGGCATGGGCAATGCCGCGCCATGCTTTGCCAACTGCCTGCGCTCGCAAGCCCTTGAGCAGTTGATCTGCCGAGCGGCGCACATGCAGCAGCACCGGCAGATCATGCTTGCGTGCGAGCTTCAACTGCTCAACATAGAAATACTCCTGGCGTTCGCGCAGCGGGCTCACGCAAAGCTCAGGCACAAAGAAATCGAGGCCAATTTCGCCAACCGCCACCAGTTGCGGGTCAGAGCGATATTGCGACAAAGCCTCATCGAGCTTGGCGAGGTCGCCGTCCAGCGAGCGCTCCACATACATCGGGTGAATGCCCAGCGCATAGCTGTCCCCGGTCTCACGAGCCAACTGGCGCACAGCAGCAAAGCCATCGGCGCACACCGCCGGCAGCACGCAGTGCGCGACGCCAGCCGCAGCAGCGCGCGCACGCACCGCCTGCACATCGCTTGCAAACTCGCTCGCATCAAGGTGACAGTGGGTATCGATCCAGAAGCTCATAGACGTCACTCAACTACCATCCTAGCCCAGTTCGGCAAGTCGGGAAGGATGCTTGCTAGGGCTCCGCTGTGCTGACCGGCGAGCCTTGGCCGTCAGGCTCATCAGCTTTCAGCATTGAAACTTGGAGACGGATGCCGCGTTGACTCAGCGCCTCCCGCAACAAATACTCGACCTGGGCGTTGGCGCTGCGGATTTCCTGGGCGGCCAGACGCTCGACGGCCGCCCACAGCACAGGGTCAATGCGCAGCGGGAAGGACTTCTTGCCGGGACTGGCCATGGGTTAAATCGGTGAAGGCGCCGTCATCCCGGACCCACTGCATGTCATCCCGGACCCACTGGATGTCATCCCGGACCCACTGCATGTCATCCCGGACTCGATCCGGGATCCATTGCCACGGGAGCCCTGGATTGCGGGTCGTGGCCTGCAATGACAAATGGGGACGTTTGCAATTTCTATGCCCTTTAGTTGTAGAGCGTGCCGGCGTTGACAATGGGCTGGGTTTCCCGGTCCGAACACAGGACCACCAGCAAATTGGACACCATCGCCGCCTTGCGCTCATCGTCGAGCACCACGATGTTGCGCTCCGACAGGCCCTTGAGCGCGGCGTCCACCATGCTGACCGCGCCCTGCACAATCTTGTTGCGTGCCGAAATGATGGCCTCGGCCTGCTGCCGACGCAACATCACCTGGGCGATCTCCGGCGCGTAGGCCAGGTGCGTGAGCTTGGCGTCGAGCACATCAACGCCAGCGCGCTCAAAACGCGCCTGCAATTCGGCGCGCAAGGCTTCCGAGACTTCATCCATGCCACCACGCAGCGTAGTGACTGTGTGGCCGTCGCTTTCGCCCTCGTCATAAGGGTATTGAGACGCCAGATGCCGCAGCGCCGCCTCGGCCTGCACCTGCACATAGCGCTCGTAATCATC
>CAITQH010000100.1 GCA_903894475.1 uncultured beta proteobacterium | reverse complement strand
CGCGCTTCTCCAAGATTCTTTAGCGCTGTCAGATGCAGTCCTCCCTCGCGTTGACCGCCCTGCTGATGGGCGTGGCGGGGGGGCCGCACTGCGTCGCCATGTGCGGTGCGGCTTGTGCCGGCATCGGACATTCTGCTGGCTCTGGCAGGACTGGCGCCATGTGGCGTTTCCAGTTCGGGCGCGTGCTGGGTTACGCGGGGCTCGGCGGATTGGCGGCTGCTTCGATGCAGGGCTTGGGATGGCTCACGGTCCAGTCGGCCGCGCTGCGGCCCGTGTGGACACTGTTTCATGCGGCGACCTTTGTGCTTGGCATGCTGCTCTTGGTGAAGGCACGGCAACCGGTGTGGTTGGAGCACGCTGCCCGGACAGTCTGGTACCGGGTGCGCGCGCTGGTCCCGGGGCAGGGCGGTGGTGCACCGCTGGTGATCGGCATGCTTTGGACCTTTCTCCCCTGTGGTCTGCTTTATTCGGCACTGATGGTGGCTGCTTTGACCGGCAGCGCGCCCTCTGGCGCGGCGGTCATGGGCTTGTTTGCGCTGGGTACCAGCGTCTCCATGATGGCGGGTCCGTGGTTGTGGCTGCGCTTGAAAGCTTCAGGTAACGCAGACTGGGGCGTCAGAGTAGCAGGTCTGGCACTGGCGGTCAGTTCCGCCTGGGCACTGTGGATGGCTTTTGCACATGACGCCGCACCCTGGTGCACCGTGTCCGGATGATGGAACCGATGCTCAGCACGTCAGCTGCTTTTCCGAACTATCGCAAACTGTCGGTAGCCCCCATGATGGATTGGACGGATAGGCATTGCCGCTATTTTCACAGACTGTTGAGCAAGAGTGCCTTGCTCTACACCGAGATGGTGACTACCGGGGCGCTGATTCATGGTGATGTGCAGCGTCATCTTGGCTACAACGAAGAGGAGCACCCTCTGGCCCTGCAACTCGGCGGCAGCGAGCCCGCAGAACTGGCCAGATGCGCCAGACTCGCCACACAGTGGGGTTATGACGAAGTAAACCTGAATTGCGGTTGCCCTAGCGAGCGGGTCCAGCGTGGCGCTTTTGGTGCTTGCCTGATGGCAGAACCCCGCTTGGTAGCAGACTGTGTCAAGGCGATGCTAGATGCCGGTCCGGTCCCAGTCACGGTCAAGCATCGCATCGGCATCGACAAGCTCGAGAGTTATCCCTTTGTCCGCGACTTTGTCGGCATCGTCAGCCAGGCCGGATGCGAAATTTTCATCGTCCATGCACGCAATGCCTGGCTGAAGGGTCTGTCGCCCAAAGAAAACCGTGAGGTGCCACCTTTGCACTACGACAGGGTGCACCAACTGAAACGGGACTTTCCGCACCTGCTGATCACCATCAATGGCGGCATCAGCACGACATCACAAGTACTGGAGCAGTTGCAGCAGGTCGATGGCGTCATGGTCGGACGCGAGGCCTACCATAACCCCTGGTGGCTCAGCCAGTGGGATGAGGTCTTGCTTGGGGCGGCTCGACCTGCTGCGTCCGATCGCCCGGAACGCGAGCAGGTGGAACAGCAGATGGTGCTTTATATGGAGCGCGAGAGGGCGGCACGGGGCACCCCCTGGTTCGCAGTGGCGCGCCATATGCTGGGGTTGCGCCACGGCCTGCCGGGTGCACGACGCTGGCGTCAGGTCTGGAGCGACAACAAACTCAAGGATCTGGCGCCTCGCGAGGTGCTTGAAATGGCCCATGGCAGGAACAGCGCTGGACCACCGCGGCGTCTGTCCAAGTTATCATGATGGTATCTCTTGCGGGTCGGGGTGAGTTCCGATTCCTGCTATTTCCATTGCTTAATATGTCAGCGATCTGTGCGTCTTAATTCAATCAAGCTATCGGGTTTCAAATCCTTCGTTGATCCAACCAATTTTCAGTTGCCCGGGCAACTCGTTGGTGTGGTTGGACCGAATGGTTGCGGCAAGTCCAACATCATGGATGCGGTGCGTTGGGTGCTGGGCGAGTCCAAGGCGTCCGAACTGCGTGGCGAGTCGATGCAAGACGTCATCTTCAACGGGACGACCAGTCGCAAACCATCAAGTCGTGCCAGCGTTGAACTGGTTTTTGACAACGCCGATCACCGCGCCGGTGGGCAGTGGAGTCAATTTGTAGAAATTGCCGTCAAACGGGTGCTTACTCGCGACGGAAACAGCAGTTACTACATCAACAATCAGCCGGTGCGGCGGCGTGATGTGCAGGACGTTTTTCTGGGGACGGGTCTGGGACCCCGCGCCTACGCCATCATCGGTCAAGGCACCATCAGCCGCATCATCGAGAGCAAGCCTGAGGAGTTGCGACTCTTTCTGGAAGAGGCGGCAGGGGTTTCCAAGTACAAGGAAAGGCGCCGCGAAACCGAGAGCCGCCTGCACGATACACGACTCAATCTCACCCGCGTTGAAGACATCCTGCGTGAACTCGATGGCAATCTTGAGAAGTTGCAGGCACAGGCCGAGGTGGCGCAACAATTCAAGACCCTGTCCGCCGACGTGACGCTCCGGCAGCAGCAACTCTGGTTTTTCAAGCGCAGCGAGTCAGAGACAGAGCAGGCCAAAGTGAAGGCCGATGCGCAAGGTGCCGTCAATGCGCTGGAGGCTCGCCTGGCTGACCTGCGCCATATCGAGGCAGAGTTGGAGACGGTGCGCCAGGCACATTACGACGCCGGCGATCATGTCAACCAGGCACAGGGGCACTTGTACGAAGCCAGTACCGAGGTTGGAAGGCTGGAGGCTGAAATCCGCTTTGTCGTGGAGAGTCGCCAGCGCGTTGTGCAGCGCCTTGCGACACTCAGGCAGCAGACCGCTGAATGGGCAGGACGCAAAAGCGATGCGCTGCTTGAAATCGAAAATCTTGCTGAATTGGCTCTTGTTGGAGAAGAAAAAGCAGAGATTCTGACGATTCAGGCGCAGCAACAGGCAGACCAATTGCCCGGCCTGGAAGACAGCTTGCGCCTCGCGCAACAGGCGGCAAATGCACAGCGCTCATGTGTTGTCGAAGTGCAGCAGAAGATTCAGGTGCTGGCCGCAGAGCAGCGCGGGATCGATGAGCAGTCACGTCAGCTCGGCACACGGCGCGAGCGATTGAGCGTCGAGGGCAGCAACTTGGGTGCACCGGACGAAGCCAGCCTCATCAGTTTGCAGAGTGAATTCGAGCAGGCGCGCCAGGAGACCGGTGTAGCTGAGGCGCGTCTGCATGAGTTGCAGGAGGCGGTGCCACGACTCGATGATGCTCGACGTCAACATCAGCTGCAAGCCAATGCCGAGTCTGGCCGCAGGGCGGAGTTGTCGGCTCGACTGGATGCGCTCAGGGCCTTGCAGGCCAGGGTCAAGACCGATGGCAAACTGCAGCCATGGCTGGAGCGTCATGGGCTGGATGCCCTGGCTGGCTTGTGGAGTCGGATTCACGTCGAGGCCGGTTGGGAAAACGCCTTGGAGGGTGCGCTGCGTGAGCGTTTGGGCGCACTGGAGGTATCGAGGCTGGACATGGTGCGTGCTTTTGGCAGCGATGCACCCCCGGCGAAGCTGGCTTTTTTCTCTCCACCGCCTGCATCTTCGGTCAAGCCTTCGTCGACCAAACTACCCCAGTTGTCTGCCTTGTTGCGAATCAGCGATGCGGGTCAGGCAGCGCTGTTGGCCGATTGGCTGTATGGCTGTTTCACTGCCAGTAGTTTTGAGGAAGCACTGGCCAGCCGAGACCAGTTGCAGCCCGGGGAATTGATTTTTGTCAGAGCGGGGCACGCCATTGGGGCGTGCAGCGTCAGTTTTTATGCACCCGATTCCGAGCAGGCTGGTCTCTTGGCACGAGCCCAGGAAATCGAAAATCTGGAGAAGCAACTTCGGGCGCAAGTCCTGATCAGTGATGAATCGCGCTCGGTGCTGGTGCGCAGCGAAACAGCCTACGCTGATGCGTCGCAGGCCTTGATGGCTAGCCGGCGTGAAGCGGCGATCAACCAAAGCCGGACCCATCAATTACAGGTCGAGGTATTGCGATTGACGCAGGCCACCGAGCAGATGCGTCTGCGGGGCCAGCAGATTGCCCTCGATCTGGCCGAGGTGGATGCTGAGCTCGATGGGCTGCAGGAGCGTCGTGTGCTGGCCGAGGGCGATTTTGAAGTGCTCGACGGGCAACTGGCCGAGAGCCAGGAGCGGCACGCCGAGCTTGATGACAGTGTGCTCCTCGCGGAGCGGTATTTGACCGACGCCAGAGAGCAGCAGCGCCAGCTTGAGCGCCAGGCGCAGGAGGCGGCGTTCACGTTGCGAACTTTGTCAGCGCGTCGCGAAGAGTTGTCCAGATCGGTTCAAACGGCTAACGATCAGGCAGCGACGGTGAGTTCCGAGATTGAAAAGGCCGATCAGGAACTCACGCAACTCAATGACGCTGCTGCGCAGGGGGGATTGCAAAGTGCGCTGGCGGTCAAACTTGAGCGTGAGCAAGTGCTGGCAGTCAAGCGCAGCCAGTACGACGATTTGACGGCGAAATTGCGCGCCAGTGATGAGCGCAGGATGAAAGTCGAGCGTGAACTTGATCCCTTGCGCCAGCGCATCACGGATTTTCAACTCAAGGAACAGGCTGCGCGTCTGGGCTTTGAGCAGTACAACCAACTGCTGATCGAGGCACAGGCAGACCTCGAAGCGCTCGCACTGTCCATCGCCGACGGTGCAGTTCGGGCGGGACGCCTGCAAGGCGAGATCGACATCCTGCATCGCGATATTGAAGCCCTGGGAGCGGTCAATCTGGCTGCACTGGACGAATTGGGGGTGGCCAGCGAGCGAAAGCAATTCCTCGATGCGCAGTCAGCCGACCTGAATGAAGCGATGTCGACCCTGGTCGAAGCGATTCGGCAGATCGACGCAGAAACCAGGGACTTGCTGGCGGCAACGTTTGATGCAGTGAACCAGCATTTTGGCCGGATGTTCCCCGAGTTGTTTGGCGGTGGCAATGCGCGCCTGGTGATCACCGGGGATGAAATTCTGGACTCTGGCGTTCAGGTCATTGCACAGCCGCCGGGAAAGAAGAATCAGACCATCCATTTGCTGTCGGGTGGCGAGAAGGCCCTGACCGCGATTGCGCTCGTGTTTGCCATCTTCCAGCTCAACCCGGCTCCATTTTGTCTGCTCGATGAGGTCGATGCACCGCTTGATGATGCCAATACGGAACGCTATTCGAGGCTGGTGCTGAGCATGAGCCGCGAGACGCAATTCCTGTTTATCAGCCACAACAAGATTGCCATGGAAATGGCCGAGCAATTAATTGGTGTGACGATGCAGGAGCAAGGTGTCTCGCGCATTGTGGCGGTCGATATGGATGCTGCCATATCGATGGCGGAAGTCGTCTGATTTCAATGAGGGTAGGCCATGAGTAGTCTTCAAATCGGATTGGCAGTGGTGGGGGGGCTGGTCTTGGTAGCGATGGTTGGGCACAACGCCTGGTTCACCAGCAGGAGCCGGCCGCGCCAGGCAGACACGCCTGGCCCTGAGGACTCGATCGAGCTTGAGCGCGATATCGGCTCCGGAGTTGAGCCCGAACTTGATGCGGCAGCCTTTGAGTTGGCACACTTTCCTTTGGCCGCACCGGAGATAAAACCCGTGCTGGACGCCTTGATGGACGTGATTGCGCCGATTGTGGTGGACGCCCCGCTATCGGGTGATGCCGCACTGGCCGCGATGCCGGCAACGCGTCGCGCTGGCGGCAAACCCTTCTTCATCGAAGGATTTTGCGAGAGCAGGCAATGTTGGGAGACACCGCTGGCCGGCCAGCGCTACAGCACGTTTCAGGCCGGAGTTCAGTTGGCCAATCGCTCGGGTGCGCTCAACGATATCGAGTACTCTGAATTCGTCATGAAGGCGCAGGCATTTTCGGATGCCATCAATGGCACGCCTGATTTTCCTGAAATGCGCGAAGAGGTGGCCAGGGCGCGTGAACTCGACCTATTCGCCAGTGAAAACGACGCCCAGCTGGGCTTTGTTCTGCGCGCCCGCAACGCCGCCTGGAGTCCTGGCTACGTTCATCAAAATGCCTCGCGGCTGGGCTTTGTGGCAGGTGTCATACCCGGGCGCATGGTAGTGCCAGCGCGTTCGCCAGGCTTGCCAGCGGTTTTGGGACTGAGCTTCAATACCCAGGCCGCGATGGCTGATGATCCGGCACTGTCCGCGATTCGTGAACTTGCCATCAGTCTGGATGTGGCACAGGTTGATCGCAATGAACACCCTTTTGCACGCATGCGGGATGCTGCCCGTTCGCTGGCGCAAAGCATGGACGGCGTCGTTACCGATGACAACGGGGTGGTCCTATCTGATGAGGCCATGGAGCAAATTGGCAGCGAGCTCGAATCGCTCTATGACAGACTGGACGAGCGCGATCTGTCAGCCGGCTCGGCGGCGGCAAGACGACTTTTTTCGTGACACCCCTGGTGCAACACCGACCTGATCATGACATCTGATCTGTTCAGTACGCCGGACACAAAAATCCGGGATCGCGCCGAGCAACTCAGACGCCTGTTGCAGGAGCATGGTCATCGATATCATGTGCTCGATGACCCACAGATTATGGACGCAGAGTATGACCGTCTGTTTCGGGAATTGCAGACGATCGAGGAGCAGCACCCTGATCTTGCATCACCTGATTCACCAACGCTACGGGTCGGGGGAAAGGCGCTCAATGCTTTTGCCAGCGTACGCCATGCCGTTCCCATGCTGAGCATTCGCACCGAGACCGACACACAGGCCAGCGGCGCAGCGAACTTCGACTCGCGTGTACGACGTGAGCTCGAGCTGGAAGAATCAGCGCCGGCTGTGGACTATGTGGCTGAACCCAAGTTTGACGGTCTGGCCATGAGTTTGCGTTACGAGGCTGGCATTCTGGTGCGCGCTGCCACACGAGGCGACGGTGCAGTGGGCGAGGATGTGACGCAGAATATTCGGACGATCGGACAGATCCCTTTGCGGCTGCCCGAGTCAGTTCCGCAGGTGTTGGAAGTGCGTGGCGAGGTCTATATGCGCCGTGATGACTTTGAGTCCTTGAATCAGCGACAGCGCGAATACGGGCAAAAGACTTTTGTTAACCCGCGCAACGCTGCAGCGGGAGCGGTGCGCCAGCTCGATCCGGGAATCGCTGCGCAGCGGCCACTGAGTTTTTTTGCCTATGGTGTCGGGGAAGTCAGTCGCTCCGAAATCGGCGGGCCATCGTTCGCGACGCATTTCGAGTTGTTGCAAACACTCAAGACCTGGGGCTTTCCGGTTTCGGACCTGGTGAGCACGGCGCAGGGGGCCGATGGATTGATGGTCTACTATCAGTCCATTGGCCGGCAGCGTGACAGCCTGGGCTTCGACATTGACGGGGTCGTTTACAAGGTAAACAGTCTGGCATTGCAAACACGGATGGGATTTGTGACACGTGAGCCACGTTGGGCGGTGGCGCACAAATTTCCGGCGCAGGAGCAACTGACAACAGTTCTTGGGATCGAAGTGCAGGTGGGTCGGACCGGAAAACTCACCCCAGTGGCCAAGTTGACACCCGTGTTTGTCGGGGGGGTGACCGTCACCAATGCGACTTTGCACAACGAGGATGAGGCGCGACGCAAGGATGTGCGCGTGGGAGATACGGTGATTGTGCGGCGCGCCGGCGACGTGATTCCCGAAGTTGTGTCGGTGCTACTGGACAGGCGGATGCCTGACACGCGTGAATTCAGCATGGTCCGGCAGTGCCCGGTGTGTGGCAGCACAGCCGTGCGGGAAGCGGGTGAGGTGGACTATCGCTGCACCGGAGGCTTGTTCTGCAGTGCTCAGCGCAAGCAGGCGATCCTGCATTTTGCCCAGCGCCGTGCTGTTGAGGTTGAGGGCCTGGGCGACAAGTTGGTCGATCAATTGGTCGATAGCGATCTGGTTCGCACCGTGCCCGATTTGTATCGATTGACTCTGAGTGCTCTCACTGGACTTGAACGCATGGCTGAAAAATCCGGCCAGAATCTGCTGGAGGCACTGCAAAAATCCAAAGAGACGACACTACCTCGTTTTCTGTTTGGACTCGGCATACGCCATGTCGGGGAGGCAACCGCGAAAGAACTGGCCCTGCATTTCGGCAAGCTTGATTCCATCATGGATGCCAGTCCTGAGCAACTCCTGCAAGTGCGTGATATTGGCCCCGTCGTGGCTGAGAGTTTGCATACCTTCTTTGCCCAGCCACACAACCGCGAGGTCATCAACAATCTACGCGATTGCGGTGTCTTCTGGGCCGAGGGTGAGCCTGCTCCCGTCAGCAGCAAGCCGCTCTCCGGCAAGACTTTTGTCATCACCGGGACCCTGCCTTCCCTGAGCCGTGACGAGGCCAGGGATCTGATAGAGGCGGCCGGCGGCAAGGTCGCCGGTTCGGTCAGCAAGAAGACTTCGTTCGTCGTGGCTGGCACCGAGGCTGGCAGCAAGCTTGATCGGGCGCTGGAACTCGGCGTTGCGGTGCTGGACGAACAGGCGCTGAGAGGATTGCTTGATGACCGTGCGTGAGATTCTTCTGATGGGTGATCCGCGGTTGCTGCGTTGTGCTCAGCCTGTGGCCGCCTTCGACACAGATGAATTGCATCTGCTGGTTAGCGACATGCTCGATACCATGCTGGCGCTTGATGGTGCCGGGCTGGCGGCGCCACAGATCGGTGTTGATCTACAGCTTGTGATTTTTGGCACGGATGCGCGCAACCCACGCTATCCGGCGGCACCGCCAGTGCCGAAAACGGTGCTGCTCAATCCTGTCATCACTCCCTTGGCGCCAGAGGATGAGAGCAACACGCCGGTTGAAGTGGAGGATTGGGAGGGCTGCCTCTCGGTGCCCGGTCTGCGTGCTGTCGTTCCGCGTTTTGAGCGCATTCGCTACACTGGATTTGACCAGTACGGCGATCCCATTGATCGAACCGTGGAGGGCTTTCATGCACGTGTGGTGCAGCACGAGTGCGACCACCTGCTCGGCAAGTTGTATCCCATGCGGGTGCGCGATTTCAGTCGCTTTGGTTTTACCAGCGTGTTGTTTCCTGAACTCCGCAGCGCGACGCGAGACTGAAAGCGTTGTTTTCCGAATTCATTGACGCAACAAATAACTCGGGAATTTCCAGAAATAGGTCAATTCAGGTACCATGGCGCGAACTGTGGTAACAGCATCAGAAAGAGGTCAGCATGGAGAGGGATACAACCATACCGTCAAGTTTGGCACCTGTAGATTCAGGTTCAACGCGAAAGCAGCGGACTGGTGCGCACCCGATCTTTCTGATCATGCTGGCGCTCGTGCTCTTGCTCTTCGTGGTCTCTCTGGTGAAGCGTTATTGAGAATTGAGTGTGATTGAGAACAACCCCAACTTCAAGGTAATCAACACAGCTTTTCCGCACATCGGCAGAAAGCTCAAGCTGTTTTGGGGTTGCCCGGAATTCAACGCCTTGATGGATGAGTTGCAGACCGATACACGCGGCGGTAAAAGAGCTGGATTTCCTGGTCCTGTGCTCAATGCCCTGTTCATGCTGGCGATGGAACACGAAGTAGCATTTCCCCAGTTGGTGAAGAAACAAAGCGATCAGTGGATCGCTACCCGCAAGCGGTAAGGCGCCCGACCGCTGACTGTCATTGCGAGCGCAGCGCGGCAATCCATGCAGTCCGAAGTCATGGATCGCCACGGCCTGACGGCCTCGCGATGGCGAACCCTATTACTTTGCAAGTGAGTCGGTCAACGATTGTTTGACAGCCTGCCCCAGCTCGATCACGGCCATCGCGTAATAGCTGCTCCAGTTATAGCGCGTGATGGCGTAAAAATTTTCCGTGCCAACCACGTAGCTTGGAGGTGACTCGCCGTTTTGTAGCTCAATCAGTGCCATTGGGCCTGTGTGCTGCAGGGCGTCGCCCTCCAGCACTACGCCTTTGGTTGCCAGCGCGGCGATGCTGAAGGTGGGCAGGATGTCACTGGCCAGCAGGCCGTCGAGATCAAGCTTGCTTTCATCAAAGCGCAAGGGGTAATGGGTTGGCATGCCGGGCTGCCAGTGGAAGGCCTTGAAATAGTTGGCAACCGAGCCAATGGCGTCAGATGAACTGTTGAACAGGTCAATTCTGCTATCGCCGTCAAAGTCGATGGCATACCTGAGCCAGCTTGAAGGCATGAACTGGGACATACCCATGGCTCCGGCGTAGCTGCCAAGAGGAGTCAGCGGGTCAACGCCGGTACGATGCGTCAGGCTCAGGAACTGCTCCAGTTCCGCCTTGAAAAAAGTGCTACGTTCCAGGGCGCGAGGATGATTCGCCGGAAAATCAAAGGCCAGCGTGGCCAGCGTATCGATGACCCGAAATCCGCCCATCTTCTGGCCGTAAATGGATTCGACACCGATGATGCCGACGATGATCTCGGGCGCTACGCCGGTCTCTTTCGCAGCCCGCTCCAGACTGGCCTGATTGTCCTGCCAGAACTTCACTCCGGCTTTGATTCGAATCGGTTCGATGAAGCGGCTGCGGTACAAGCGCCAGTTCTTCGCGACGCCTGCTGCCGGTGGCAGGATCAGCTTGGCAATCTGCGGTGAATAGTGTGCCTGGGCTATGGCGCGACGCACCCATTTCTGACTCAAATCGCGTCGGCTTGCAATGTCGTCGGCTGCTGCCATCGCATCTTCGCGCTGCGCATAGGCGGGACCGCTCGCGGCGCTTTGCTCGGCCGGCTTGGCGGCCAGCGGCTTCTTCTTTAGCGTGGGCGTCGAGTGGGCCGCGTTGCAGACAGCACAACAGGCGAGGAAAAAGAAAAAAAGGTGATAAGGCTTTGTGCTCACTGGGGACAGATCAATCGTTGGAGTTCTGCTCGCAGTGTAGCCAGAGCGCTGCCTTGCTGGCCAGGGCGCGCATAGCGCTGCGCTTCGAGCCGCAATAGCCAGGACCGTAGCGCTATCTGGGCGGGGTCGTTCGGGTTGCACTGATCTTGCAACTGTTCAGCCAGGCGGCGTGGCGGACTGTTGGGCACGACGGTCAGGCCGGTTTGTTCCAAATGCCGGGTAGCCGTCGCCAAAAGACTCAGCCAGGGGTCCTGGCGAGCGCGCTCCAACACGGTCCAGGCGGCGCCAGTCAGGCTGGCCAACACCACCATGCCGATCAGCAGGTAGCTAAGGTCTTCCCAACTGGGAGAGGAAAAACCGATCTGGCGCAGCAGATCAAACTGCCTGCCCTGCGAGTAGTTGAGCACCCATTGGTTCCAGCCGTTGTTGACCGCTTCCCACATTGCGCGTACCTTGAACGCCAGTGCTGGACTGACGCTGCCAAACAGTGCACGCGCGATGACGCCACGTGGCGCCAGCAGCCGCTCGGTTGCCCCGGTGCGTCCAGGTGCCACAGCGGTGGTCGGGTCAACACGCAGCCAGCCGCTGTCGGCTATCCACACTTCGGCCCAGGCGTGGGCATCGCTCTGGCGCACCACGAGGAATCCATCAACCGGGTTGTTCTCGCCACCCTGGTACCCCGTCACAACACGCGCTGGGAGCCCCAAGCCACGCATCAGAATCACGAAGCTTGAAGCGATGTGCTCGCAAAAGCCTTCCTTTCGGTCAAACCAGAACTCGTCTGCGCTGTGCTGGCCGTAGACACCGGGGTCGAGGGTATAGCGGTAGCCACCCTGGCGCAGGCGTTGCATGGCGGCGGCGATCAGTAGCGTACCGTCGGCACTGGCGTAGCGTGGGTCGGCTCGCATCTCACGCGCCAGCTGGGCAGTGCGTGGATTTGAACCCACAGGCAGGGCCAGATCGTCCTTCAGTGAGGACATCTGTTGAATCGGGCCGTGCCGGAAGTCTGGGTAGCTCAGTGCGTCATAGCGCAGCAGTTCCGTGATCGGGTGGTCGGCCAGCCATTGCAGTTCCGGCGTCATGCGCGCGTCAAAGCCGCTCAGCATGGGCTTGCTGGGGGTGGCGTCCAGCAACAATAACCAGGGACGGCTGTTCGGTTCCAAAGTCACCTGGTAACTGATCGCAGTCCCCCTCACCTGCAGATTCGCTTGCGCTTGCTGGCGATAGGGCGACGCTTGCGGCGCACGCCACTCACGGCCGTCAAACCTGGACAGCACGGGGCCGCGAAAGTAAAGCTCGGACGGTGCCGGCCTCTGCCCTTGAAAGCGGATGCGCATGGCGATACTGTCGTCGAGTGCTAGGGTGGCAATGGTGCCGACCGACATGGTGGGCGATAGCCCGCTGCGTCCACTCATGGCATCGCTCGGGATGCCCCACAGCGGAGCCACTCTGGGAAAGAGCATGAACAGCACAAGCATGATCGGGGTGCCCAGCAGCGCCATCGAACCAGCGGTTCTGGCAGCCTGGAACAAGGGTGGTTTGCCGACCGGCATATGGGCGTTGACCAGGGCGGTCAGCAAACCCAGCAATGCCAGCAGCATCGCGCCTGCGGTCAGCAGCGACTGCGAGTAGAAGAAGTTGGTGAGCAGGGTAAAGAAGCCTAGAAAGAACACCACGAAGGCATCGCGTCGAGCACGCAATTCGAGCATCTTGAGCGCCAGCAGGACAACAATCATGGTGACGCCGGCGTCGCGTCCGAGCAGCGTCTTGTGGCTGAACAGGGTTGCGCCCACGGTCAGCGCGAGCAGGCTGAGCAACCACCAGCGCGAGGGCAAGGGTCGCGCCATCATGGCAAGGGCAGCACGCCATAGCATCAATGACGCCGCCAGCAGGCTGCACCACAGGGGAAGATGACTTGCTTGCGGCAAAACCACCCAGGCCGTGACCAGCAGCAGAAACAGCGTGTCACGAGCGTCGCGTGGCAGTCGGCGTAGCAAGGTCAGCATAGGGCCAGGGCCTCCAGGCAGCGCTTCTTGTGCGGCTCGCCACAACCCGGACTAATCTGCAAGCTGCCCAGGCGAAGGCCATAGTCCACACTCTGCTGCTCAGCCTGAAGCACCCAGGCGCACAGACGCGACAACTGCTGTTCCGGGTCATTGCTGCCGCTGTGCTCCCGGTCCAGCCATAACTCGGTGTGTTGGACTTGTTGCGCGTCACGGCTGACAAGTTGTTCCGCCTTGGCGAACTTCTTCCAGACGATGAGTTTCAAGGGATCGCCGCGTCGATAGGCGCGCACACCGTCGTATTCGCCACTGCTTGAAAGGTGTGCGCTGGCCGCGCCATCTGCGCGGGCTCGCCCGGTGGGCAGCGCAGGCGGGAAAGTTTCAGGCCGCGGGTACACCAGTACTTTCGCGGCGGGGCGCCAGATCGTCCAGACGCGAAAGGTCCCTAAGGGATAACGTGTTTCAGCGGTCAGGGTAGGCACCAGATGCAGGCCACGCCGGGTCGGTTTGAAAGCGATATGGACCGTGCTGCTGCCTTGGGCTGGCAGGTCGACCCAGAGCCAGTGACCAGAATGCAGCACGGACAGGCCAACGCCGTAGCGAATCGTCCGGCGTCGGCTTTGCAGGTAGATGCCTATGGGCGCGCTGGAACCTGCAAATTGGGGCTCCGGTGCAATCAGATTCATCGTCAGACCGCGCAGGGTGCCGTGGCTTACGTGCATGCCGACGATGGCGCTGCCGGCCAGCAGGAAAGTCAGCAGGTAGCCCAGATTGAGCTGGTAGTTGATCGAGGTCAGCAGTAGCAGCAGCAAGGTCGCAGCCAGCATCAGACCGGGACCGGTTGGCAGAATATAGACATTGCGCTGGGTCAGGGTCATGCTGTCACGCAGCGGCAAGCGCTGCTCCAGCCATCGGCCAAACCAGGTCACGGCAGCGCTACCGCGTCCAGCATGGCGCGCACCTGTTCCACCGCCCCCCTGGCGGCATCACCCACCGGAATCAGGCGGTGCGCCACGGTTTGTGCCAGGATCGCCTGGACATCGTCCGGAGCCACGTAATCACGCTCGCACAAAAGGGCTTGCGCCTTGGCCGCTCGAAGCACTGCCATGCCGGCGCGCGGACTCAGTCCCTTGACAAACCATTGGCCATTGCGGGTGGCGGCGATCAGGTCCTGCACGTAGTCCAGCAGGGGTTCCGCGGCGTGAATGGCCAGAACGCTGTGCTGCAGCGCTTGCAATTCGACGCCAGTGAGCAGACTGGGCAGCGTGTCCGCCATGTCGCGGCGATCCCGGCCGGCCAGCAGATCGCGTTCGGCGCCGCGGTCCGGGTAGCCAAGCGAAATCCGCATCAGGAACCGGTCCAACTGGGACTCCGGCAAGGCGTAGGTGCCAACCTGATCAAACGGATTCTGCGTGGCGATGACAAAGAAGGGGGCGGGCAGCGTTCGCGTCTGGCCGTCCACGCTGACCTGTTTCTCCTCCATTGCCTCGAGCAGGGCGCTCTGGGTTTTGGGGCTGGCTCGGTTGATCTCGTCGGCCAGCAGCACCTGCGTGAACAGAGGTCCGGGGTGAAAGACAAATGTTTCGCTGCTGCGCTCGTAGACGCTGACGCCGGAGAGATCGCTGGGCATCAGGTCGGCGGTGAACTGAACGCGGGAAAACTGCAGCCCCAGTGTTCTGGCCAGCGCGTGGGCCAGAGTCGTCTTGCCAACGCCCGGCACGTCTTCGATGAGCAAGTGACCTCCCGCCAGCAGGCAGGTCAGGCAATCCCGCGTCTGCGCCGGCTTGCCGACGATCACCGTGTTAAGCTGATCAACCAGTGATTTAAGTTTTTGTTGTGCATTCATGGCATGACCTTACCAAAAAATTCAAGAGACGGACGCGCACTGTGACTATGACCGGATACTTTACTCACCCCGATTGCTGGAAACATGAAATGGGGCCTGGGCATCCTGAATGCCCGGAGCGGCTTGATGCCATCGAAGACCGTCTGTTGATTTCAGGTTTGGACGTTGCGCTGGATCGACGACAGGCGCCACTGGCATCGCTGGCCGACATTGAACTGGCGCATGGTCGCATGTACGTGGCCGCCTTGCGAGGTTTGAGCGACGGTCTGCGTGAAGAAATTGAGGCCGGTGGACCGAGCCACGCGCAGATTGATCCCGACACTTCGATCAACGTCAGCACCTGGGACGCGGCCTTGCGCTCGGCCGGCGCCGCCCTGGCTGCGACCGACGCGGTGTTGGCAGGCGAGATGG
>CAITQH010000099.1 GCA_903894475.1 uncultured beta proteobacterium | reverse complement strand
GCTCGTAAGTCCTTGATTTCATTGACCACGCCGTCGCCACGAAGTTGCAAAAAGGGCCCTGAATTTTCTCTTAATCCGTAGGTCGAGAGTTCGAATCTCTCAGTTCCCACCATTCAAAACCCTTATTAAATCATAGGGTTACGGATTAATACCCTTTCTCCCGTAAACTGCACTTTTCTCACAAAATGCCCCGTGAGCAGGCTTTGTGAGCAAACAAGGAGAAAAGCATGTCAGTCGTGATGCTTCCCAGCGGTCGTTTTCGTGGCTTTGCGCGGGTCCGCGACATGAAAGATGCCCAGACCTTTGACCACCAAAAAGACGCGCAGACGTGGGCAGATAAGACCATGGGGCGCATGCGAAAGGGCACATGGGTAAAGCAAGACAGAACCGCGCTGGAAGATGCACCCAAGGGGCTGACGATTGCCGACGTTTGGCCGCAATATTTGAAATCAGAGGAATGGCTGGCCAAGGCTGACTCGACCAGGAGGTCAGAGATACCGAAGCACATCCCTGTGCTCGCAGAGCTCGGTGACAAGCTGCTCACAGAGCTCACTGCAGATGATGTGCGGGCCTACATATCGAAGCGCCGAGACGTGAAGCCTGTGCGCAGCAAAGACCCAAAGGCAAAGCTGAGCGGGGCCCAGATACGGCTCGAGGTCGCCGCGCTATCAGCCATGCTGGCTTGGGCTATCGAGACAAAGAAAATAATCGACAACGTCACGTTGACTGTCAAGAAGCCAGTCTCTGACCGGCGCACACAGCGCATGTCTGACCAGGTCATCGGCAAATTTTTCTCATGCCCGGCAATCGACAGCGACCTGAAAGCCTACACTTTTTTCATGACACTTTTTAGTGCCGGGTGCCGGCCGGGTGAGATATCTCACGCAGAGAAATCGTGGCTGCGTGACCAACCGCCGCAAATAACACTACCGCGGACAAAGAACGAAGACGCGCGCACGATAGTGCTGCCGATACCGGTACACCGGTGCATTCGTGCGATTGTGGACGCATCGCCTGCGACATGTAAGTACATCTTCGCTACAAAGAAGAGGTTTGAGGAAGGATGGGGGCCGTACAACTACCGAGACGCCTGGGATACCCCTGGAATTGAGCAGTCCGTCTATTTGGATGAAGTCGGCTTACAAGGCATTGCAGTCGAGGTTTGCGAGCGCCGGGTAAGCGTTCAGGCAAAAGGAGAACAAATGATGACAGAACCACACCAGCGCACCCGGGCTTTACTGAAAACAAGACGTTTCCTTGAGACGCTAACGATGCCAGGCGACACGCCAGGCATCGCTGACGACGTGCGCAAGACAGCACGTCAGCTACTACGGCACTACCCCCTTAAGTCCTCGTCAATTTGTCCTGTGATACGTTGTATAGCAACAGGGTTTCCACAGCCCAAACAGCCGGCATGAGAACGGTAGGCGGGCAGCGTGGCATCGCCACGGGGCACGGCGTTTCACGGGGGTAAAACCCGGACTCGTGGCCCCCAAAATTGGCGGGCGCAAGCCCGCGGTACCCTGCGTCCGGACAAGCGCAGCCCGGACGCAGTGGCGAGCGGCAGCGAGCCTGGCCCCTGACCCCGGCACCCTTGGTAGACGCGCGCCGGGGCGCATTTGCGCGCCATTTTGGCAGCAGCCCAGCACGTACCCTCAGAACAAGTTCTGAAGCCCGCCAGCACCAGACGCCGGCAGCCCTCTTTGAAAACAAAAGGGGTCCAGCCCTAGCCAAGGGCCAAGCCTGAGCGTGCTCTCAAAACAAGTTCTGAACGCGCGGGCAGCGTGGCATCGCACGGGGCTCGCGCCTTTACCGCGGCAAAACCCGGAGCACGGGCACACAAACTTGTTAACAAAGCGAGCGCCCCGCGAGCGGTATTCGGCGGGCACAAAGCGAAGCGCCCGCCGGGCTGTTAAGTGGCCACGCGATAAGCAAAGAAGCTTTGACCAGGGGCCTCGCGCGTGGGTCAATTTGAAATCAAAGGGGGTTCCAATGCGGAGCGGTTTCCTTGGTAAGGGCTGTTCAATTGAGCGCAAGGGGCTTTAGGTTTGGCCGCAAAAAGAGGGGCGGTAATCCATGACCCCGGCGCATCACCGGCATGCGCTCGGTCATTCCATAAAGGAAGTCCAGAGAGTCAAAGCGAAAGCAATCCAGACTGCTTTCACGCCGGCTGAAGATGCTCAGTGCCGGCCCCGCAAGATCAAGCGCGGGCATCACGTAGTAGTCGACCACTCTGATGGGACAGTTGCTGATCGAATGGGACGGATTGAGCTTGCCCCCGGAAAACGTACTGCATAGCTGATGGAAAATTTCAGACACTGGAGGTTACGAAATGAGCAAGAGGAAAGACGGACAGGCACGTAGCAAATACACGTTGAAATTCAAGAGATGGAGGCGGTGAGCTATAGACTGAAGGCTGGAAAGCCTTCGTGCGATGGAAGTAACCATCAACTGGAGACAAGCGCTGGGATCAAGCGGGTTATACAATGAAAAACAAAGGAGAAATCTATGACGTCCCTCAGCAGAGAAACACGGCAGAAGCAGTTGGTCGAATGGGAGGCGAAGTTGCAGAAACGCCAGACGCTTCTTGGAGACAAAGGGCTTGACGCAACAAGAATCGCTCATGATATCGGCGTCAGGGAGTTGAAGTCAAAGGTTAAGGAATCACAGGTCCGCCTACAGGCTATTGATGCTGCGGAGAAACTGACAGCGGAACTCGCCGTAATGAAGGCGGAGCGCCTGACAAAACCAAAAGAGGAAGCCCCCAAGGCAAAGAAAGCGGCCAAACCGCGCGCTGCTGCTGAGGTTAAGCCGGCGGAGAAAAAGAAGAAGTAGTAAGCTGTCAAGTCTTTGCAGGATGAGCCCAGCGGGGAGGCGGCGATGAGAGCGCACAGCTCTGCGTTTGGCCCGAATGTCCAATCTGAACAGGATTAATTTGATGAAATCTGGGTTTGCTGCTGCGCTGATTGTTGTTGGTGTGTTGTCGCTGGGGGGTACTGCATCTCTTCATGTTCAAGCTGCCAATGATGCCTCCACGACTTCAAGTGCCGTATCGACAATGCCTCTTGCATCCGTCGTGGTGGGGACCAGTGCAGTGGCTGGCGCCATGGTTGCTACACCGGCCATCCTGTCGACAGCGGGCTCGGTCTTAACGGTCAAGGCGGTGGAATTGTCTGCCAAGGGGGCTGTCTATTTGTTGGAGCGTGCCTCGGATGGCGCGCGTGTCAGCGTGCAGCTTGTCGGCAAGGCATCCGCAGCCGCTTCCGTGGTAACAGGCGCGGTGGTGACAGTAAGCATTGTCGGCGCGGGCACGGTTTTGTCGGTGGCAGGGGAAGTGATTGCCTTCATTCCCAATGCTGTTGGACAATCGCTACTACATAGCGAACGCGTCACGCAGTGAATATGATCTCTCGCCAGTTCGCTGCATCGGTTTGCGGCTACATGCTGCTTGCCCAAGTGGCGCATGCCGGACGAACTTGCGCCGAACCACAACCACCCAAGACCGAGACCGTATTGCGTGCGCTTGAGTTGGCACAGCATGCTGTCAACGTCCTGGAGGCAAGTGGCGCACAGGTGGTGGTTTTGGCCCGGGCTGGGCAAGATTTGAGGAAATACGGTTTGCACTATTCTCACTTGGGATTTGCATACCAACAACCCGATGGACAGGGTGGCCATGCCTGGCGCATCTTGCATAAGCTCAATCAATGTGGAAGCGCCGATGCGGCGATCTACCGTCAAGGGCTAGGTGAATTCTTCATGGATGATCTATGGCGATTTGAAGCGGCCTGGATGATGCCCACACCCGATGTACAGCGCAAGTTACAGTCAGTCCTCTTGGATGATCGTCGCGCGGTGCAAATGCACGTCAAACCTTACAGCATGGTTAGCTACGTTTGGGGCTTGAAATACCAACAGTCAAACCAGTGGGCTATTGAAACGGTTGCCATGGCGTTGGATCCAGAAATGGCAGGTGCAGGGGCCAGCCGGGGCCAAGCTCAGACTTGGCTCATGAACCACGATTACCAAGCTGGCGTTTTGAAACTTGGAGTTCTAGTTCGGCTAGGCGCACGCATGACAGCTGCAAACGTGGCGTTTGACGACCACCCTAATGAGAAGCGCTTTGGCGACCGAATTGAAACAGTTACAGCAGACTCGGTATTTGCTTGGCTACAACGGGCGGGATTGACTACTCATCCGTTGCAAACGATCCATTAGGCTGCTGCTGGTGGGGCCGCTGACACGGGCGCACGCCTCATCTTATTTGGCTCGGTCGGCCCCTTGGCCATTGCACCACACCTGATGAAGCTACCTTACGACCCGGTGATTGACATGGCCAAGATTGACACGGTGCATATTCCTTATAAAGGCGGTGCGCCAGCGCTGCAAGACTTGTTGGGTGGTCGCGTTGCGGCCTATTACTCCACGTCTTCCACGTCCCAGGCTTACATTGAAAAAGAATCTGCTACTTGGGGGCGCGTCATTCGTGAGCGCAAATTCCGCAGGCGAATGAAAATGGCCTGCCCGCTCCACCATGCCAAGCACCTTAGAACGGAAGATAAGTCTTCTCTCGGGTGTAGTGCATGTAGCCAATGCTCGCACCGGCCCGCATCCCGACGCCAAGCCGAATGGGCGCGAGTATGACGCCATCGCGTTGCTGATAGTTGATGCCGGCTCCGCCAACGTAATAAAAACTGCCGTCCACTGCCGGGAAGCGTTGGTATATCTTGTCGCTGGAAGGGAGGTGGTAGACCAACACAAAAACTTTGGATACATTGGCACCAAAGTCGAATCCGATGGAAGGGCCTTGCCAATAGACTTTTCTGGATTTGCCGGTCTTCATGCTGAGCATTCCGTTTCCGTAGCGCAGGCCTACAGTGACCGCACCACTGGCCTCTTCGCCTTTGATATAGCCGCTGGGTCGACCATGCTCTTTGAAGGCCTTCTCGACAATCTTGGCAAGTCCCTCGGTGCTGGCACCAAAAAATTGCTCGGCGTCCTTGAGGACTGACTCCTGGTCGTAAGTGCCTTTGTCGGAATCCGTTGAACCGTCAGCGGCATGACCGGGCGTCGCAGCCATCACTCCAGCGAAAAGCACTGCTTGCGCAATCCTGGCAAAGCACGTGTGAAAATTCGATCGTCGATTCGAGGTGGTCATGGGTCTGGTTTATCCAAATTGTTGTAAATTCCGGCGATCCCGTTTTGTAGGTCGGCCATGCGCAATGGTCAGTGCAGGCTCCGGGCTCAAGTGATGGAGTTCGATAGCGTTGGCTCTTGCTTGAAAACTTTCTGCTGTCTCCTCGTAGAGATGTTGTGCCGCGGAGGCTGGTCCACGCTGTTGGTTAAGGCCTTTCACGATAACGGTATGCGCCGTCCTGGCCTGCATCAGGGTGATCACATCCCCAACCCGGATTTCCCGGGACGGCTTGACGTCATGCCGCTCCATTTGCACGCGCCCACGGTTGATCTCATCGGTTGCCAATGAACGTGTCTTAAAGAAACGTGCGGCCCATAGCCATTTGTCGATGCGCATACTGCGGAGGATTATGCGGGGTAAACTGGAAACGGATCAACAAAGCGGGGGATAACATGACAAAGCGCAGGGTGTTGGCGTGGGCTGTGGGCGCGGCTTTGTCTATTGCCGCATTGTTGTACTTGGTACGACAATATGAGGCGAGCGACGGACTAATGAATGAGCAACAACAGCGCGCCGCCAAGGAAGCCGCCAAGCCGCTGATGCAAATAGCAGCGGAATCAGCGGCAATTGCCGCGTCTGATGCCGCCAGGGTCACAGAGGAAGCGCATTATCGGGTTCCACAAAGGTAGTTGTCCGGTGCTGCGCAGTTCGGCAAATTTGATCTGCTTTTGTGCCTGAGTGCATCTGGTGCAGGTGCTCGCACACATGATTTCAGCCCACACAGCTATTCGTTGCCCTCAATAACTTGGCTGAGGATCTTGACTCCGATTCCAAATTTTCCATCAACTTCTTCCACGCGAACCACGTTGCCTTCGCAAGACAGTTTCAACTTGCCACCTGGCGTATCCAGGTTGATCCAAAAATCGATATGTGAACCAATTTCGAGCCTGCTGCTCTGAACGATATACAGACCGCTGCGACTGATGTCACGCGTGACGCCCTTGACTCCATTGACCGTAGTTGGAAGCCTGGAACTTATTCTCGCGCGGCGCATCTGCTTTTCAGGCACATTTTCTTGAGGCTTTTTCATGATTGTCTCAACCCTAAGGGCAGTTCCTTTCCTTTATCAAGTACTTCGGCCTGACACAATCTGATCAAGCTCAGACTAAAGGCAATGACTCGCCCTCCAGCAAGCATTGACTTCGGAAATCAGTCTACCACCACTGAATGAAAATGCGAACCCCAAGTCGCCCGCCATGATTGGGCATCATGACGTGCCGAATCATGCCAGCCGGGCCCCGTTACATCAACAGGTGTTCGCCCGCGTTGTCACCGCCCAGTGTGACGTAGTTGACCTTGCGGATGTCCATCAACTTCTTGCCGCCCGAATAGCTGATGGAACTCTGCACGTCCTGTTCCATTTCGATCAGGGTGTTGGCCAGGCTGCCCTTGATGGGCTCCAGAATCCGTTTGCCTTCAACGTGTTTGTATTCGCCCTTGTTGAAGTCGCTGGCCGAGCCGTAGTATTCCTTGAACAGTTTGCCGTCCACCTCCACCGTCTGGCCGGGGCTGGTCTCGTGGCCCGCCAGCATAGAACCAATCATCACCATGGTGGCGCCAAAGCGGATTGACTTGGCGATGTCGCCGTGCTCGCGAATGCCGCCGTCGGCAATGATCGGCTTGGTTGCGACACGGGCGCACCACTTGACGGCGCTCAGTTGCCAGCCGCCGGTGCCAAAACCGGTCTTCAGCTTGGTGATGCAGACCTTGCCTGGGCCGATGCCAACTTTGGTGGCGTCAGCGCCCCAGTTCTCCAGGTCGATCACCGCTTCGGGTGTTGCTACGTTGCCGGCAATAATGAAGGCTGAAGGCATCTTCTCTTTCAGGTAGCCAATCATGTTCTTCACGCTGTCCGAGTGGCCATGGGCGATGTCGATGGTCACGTATTCAGGCACCAGTCCCAGCGTCAGCAACTGTTCAACGGCGTCGTAGTCGGGTTGCTTCACTCCCAGCGAGATCGAGGCATACAGTCCGAGCGCCTTCATGTTCCTCACGAACTGCACGTTGTCCAGGTCAAAGCGGTGCATCACGTAGAAATAGCCGTTCTGTGCCAGCCAGATGCAGATTTCTTCATTGACCACGGTCTTCATGTTGGCCGGCACCACCGGGATGCGAAAACGCCGACCGCCGAGCTCCACACTGGCGTCGCATTCGGATCGGCTCTCGACGCGGCATTTGCGCGGCAGCAGAAGAATGTTCTCGTAGTCAAAGATTTCCATGGTCCGTACTCCTGATGGATTGGATCCGGCAAAAAAAACCGGACCACAATTGCTTGGGCCCGGTGCTTGATTCTATCGGAACTATTTCTTGACCACGGCGTAGCGTTGCAGCGTGCGTGCGCGCGCTTCGGCGTGGTCCACGATTGGCAGCGGGTAGTTCTGGCCCAGCACCACGCCAGCCTCCTGCAACCGGGCAGCGCTGGCGCTCCAGGGCGCGTGCAGCAGCGCATTGGGCAAGCGCGACAGTTGTGGCAAGTAGCGCCGGATGAACTTGCCCTCGCTGTCGAACTTTTCACTCTGATTGATCGGGTTGAAAACTCTGAACCAGGGCTGCGCGTCGCAACCGCTCGAACTGACCCACTGCCAGCCACCATTATTGGCTGCCAGGTCAAAATCATTGAGGTGCTGGGCAAAGTAGGCCTCGCCGCAGCGCCAGTCGATTCCCAGGTCTTTCACCAGAAAACTGCCAGCCACCATGCGCAGGCGGTTGTGCATGTAGCCGGTCCGGTTGATCTGCATCATGGCGGCGTCCACCAGCGGGTAGCCAGTCCGGCCCTGGCACCAGGCAGAAAACAGCGCTTCGGCCACTCTGCCATGTTCCCATGGGATCGCGTCGTACTCGCGCCTGTAGGCACCCTGGGCAACGTGCGGAAAGTTGGCCAGAATCGAAAAATAGAAGTCTCTCCAGATCAATTCGCTGAGCCAGACGCTGGCGCCCCGGCTGCCCTGACTCTGCCGCTGCAGCGCACTGGCTGCCAGTTGACGGATCGATACCGTGCCAAAGCGCAGGTGCACGCCGAGGTAGCTGGGGCCTCGGATGGCCGGGAAATCGCGCGTTTCGTGGTAGCGGTCCATGCGTTCGTTGAAGTCTTTAATGAGTCGGTGTCCACCCGATGCACCGGTCCCAATTCCGAGCTCACCCAGATTGGTTTTCTCAAACCCCAAGGTCGCCAGCGTTGGTACGACCGCAGCGAAATCAGCCGGCGCTGGCGTCAGGGCGTTGGCAAAAGGCAGGGCGTCATGCTCGCGCACATGTTGCGCCGTGACGCTGGCGAGCCACTTGTTTTTGTAGGGTGTGAAGACACCGTAGGCCGTGCCGGCCTGGGTCAGGAGTTCCCGACCCTCAAAGATCACGTGATCTTTGCAGGTGTGAAAGGCGATGCCGGCATCAGCCAGCTTGCCGCGCACCCTGGCGTCGCGCCCCAGCGCCTGGGGTTCGTAGTCATGGGCGGCAAAAACGGCTTGCACGCGAAGCCTGTGGGCCAGAGCCACGATTTCCATGTCCGCGGCGCCGTGCCGCACCGTCAGCATGCTGCCTTCCTTGGTGCACAGTGTGCGCAACGATGCGTCAAGCTCACACAAGGACTCTCGAATGAACTCGACTCGGCGGTCGTAACGGGGCAGGGCGTCGAGAATTTCGGTGTCAAAGACAAAAGCACAATAAAGCTTTTTGCAGGCCTGCAGCGCCAGGCACAGTGCGGCGTTGTCGCTGACGCGCAAATCGCGTCGAAACCAAATCAGACCTGCGTCAAATTGCTTGTTCATGATCACCGGTAAAATCAAAGCATGCCCGGAGATTTTGCGCCAACCAACCTGACGAATCATTTTTTGATTGCAATGCCAGGATTGCAGGACGAGGTCTTCTGCCGCAGCGTGGTGTATGTTTGTGAACACAATGAGCGCGGCGCGCTCGGACTGGTGATCAACAAACCCTGCGAGATTGACATGAAGCGTCTGTTCCAGAAGGTCGATTTGCCGCTGCACCGCGACGATCTTTCAAATGCGCCGGTATTTCAAGGTGGACCCGTGCAGACAGAGCGTGGATTTGTGTTGCATGAACACTCCGCTGGCGGCTCTGACAAGCCGAACGAACACCTCTACGCCTCAACCCTGACGATACCCGGCGGACTGGAGATGACCACCTCCAAGGACGTGCTGGAAGCGCTGGCCAGGGGTGCCGGACCGCGCAAGGTGCTGGTCTCGCTCGGCTACGCCGCCTGGGGTGAAGGGCAGTTGGAGTCAGAACTGTCGGACAACAGCTGGCTCACCGTGGCAGCCAGCAACAGCATCATTTTTGATACGCCGGTAGCGCAGCGTTACGACAAGGCCTTGCGCCTGCTCGGCTTCGAATCCTGGATGCTTTCACCTGACGCGGGGCACGCATGAATCTTGGGCCAGTGTCTGTAGCGCCGACCCTGCAGACTTTTCTGGCCCTTGATTTTGGTATCAAACGCACCGGCTTTGCGGTTGGCAACCGGCTGCTGTGCACGGCTCAACCGCAGGGCACTATCCAGGCCGAGGGTGATGCCCGCTTCGACCAGATTGCACAGCGTATCAAGGAGTGGCAGCCCGATGCCTTGGTGATCGGTGTGCCGTTTCACCCGGACGGTGCAGAGCACGAAAACACTGTTCGCGCGCGCCGTTTCTCACGCCAGTTGCAGGGCCGCTTCAAGCTGCCGGTGTTCGAAGTCGACGAGCGCTACAGCACGACCGAGGCGCTGCAAATGGGTGCCAAGGATGCCGATGCAGCGGCGGCCTGCATCATTCTGGAACAATTTCTGAGGAGTATTGAATGAGCACATTGACGCTCGATGCCGAGGCGCTCTACGTTGAATTGCTGATCAGCGTGCGCGCCCTGCTGCGGCCCGAGACGCGCCTGGTCGGCGTCACCTCAGGTGGTGTCTGGCTCGCTGAACGCCTGCAGCGCGACCTCGGCCTGAGCGGGCGCTCTGGCGTGATTTCGTCCAGCCTGCACCGCGACGACTACGCCCGCCGGGGCATGACGGCCGGCGCGCAGACGCAAATCGATTTCGACATCAACGAGGCGCAGATCCTGCTCCTTGACGACGTGCTCTACACCGGGCGCACGATACGCGCCGTGATCAACGAGTTGTTTGACTTTGGCCGCCCGGCCAGCGTCAAGCTGGCGGTGCTGGTGGACCGCGGCGGGCGTGAACTGCCGATCCAGGCCGACTGCTGCGCCGCGCGCGTCAGCCTGCCGGCCACGCAATCGCTGGCGCTGGCGCGCAGTGAGACCGGTGCTTTCAGTTTTAACGTGGAGGGCCGCTAAGCCATGCTGTACAAGCGAAATCCCCAGCTCAACAAAAACGGCGAGTTGATTCACCTGCTCTCGATCGAGGGCCTGCCCAAGAGCATCCTGACGCAGGTGCTCGACACCGCGACCAATTTCGTCAGCGTCAACGACCGCGAGGTCAAGAAGGTTCCGCTGCTGCGCGGCAAGAGCGTCTTCAACCTGTTCTTCGAGAACTCGACGCGCACCCGCACCACCTTCGAGATCGCCGCCAAGCGCCTGAGCGCCGACGTCATCAACCTCGACATTGCGCGCTCCTCCGCCGCCAAGGGCGAGACGCTGCTCGACACCATCGCCAACCTGAGCGCCATGGCAGCCGACCTGTTTGTGGTGCGCCACAGTGAGTCCGGCGCGCCGTACCTGATCGCCCAGCATGTGGCGCCGCATGTACACGTCATCAATGCCGGCGACGGGCGCCACGCGCACCCGACGCAGGGGTTGCTCGACATGTACACGATCCGCCACTACAAAAAGGATTTTTCGAATCTGACGGTGGCCATCGTTGGCGATGTGCTGCACTCGCGCGTGGCACGCTCCGACATCCATGCGCTGACCACACTCGGGTGCGCCGAGGTGCGCGTGGTAGGCCCCAAGACTCTGGTGCCGTCTGACATGGCTCCCATGGGCGTGCGGGTTTGCCACACGCTCGAAGAGGGCATTCGCGGTGCCGACGTCATCATCATGCTGCGCCTGCAGAACGAGCGTATGAGTGGCGCGCTGCTGCCCTCGACGCAGGAGTTTTTCAAGAGCTTTGGCCTCACGCCAGAGAAACTGCAGCTTGCCAAGCCCGACGCCATCGTGATGCACCCGGGACCCATCAACCGCGGCGTTGAAATCGATTCGGCGGTGGTCGATGGCGGCCAGAGCGTGATCCTGCCGCAGGTGACGTTCGGCATCGCCGTTCGCATGGCGGCAATGAGCATCGTGGCAGGGAATGAGGCCTGATATGAAGACACAGACAAAGATACTGATCAAGGGTGGTCGCGTTATCGACCCGGCCAGCGGTTTCGATCAAATTTCCGATGTGGCACTGGCCGACGGCGTTGTGCTGGCCATCGGGAAGATTGCGCCGGATTTCTCACCGACGCAGACTATCGACGCCACCGGCTGTATTGTGGCGCCCGGTCTGGTGGATCTGGCGGTGCATTTGCGTGAGCCCGGTCATGAGCACGAACGCATGCTCGAGTCTGAAATGGCCGCCGCCGTTGCGGGTGGTGTCACCAGCCTGGTCTGCCCGCCCGATACCGATCCAGTGCTCGATGAGCCGGGTCTGGTTGAGATGCTGCGCTACCGCGCCGAGAAACTGCAGCAGGCGCGCGTCTACCCGCTGGGCGCGCTGACCCGCGGCCTGGCCGGTGAAACCCTGACCGAGATGCTGCAACTGACCGAGGCCGGTTGCGTCGCCTTCAGCCAGGCCGACGTGGCGCTGGCCAACACCCAGGTGCTGCAGCGCGCCTTTCAATACGCCAGCACCTTCGGCTATGCGATCTGGTTGCGGCCTCAGGACTTTCACCTGGGGCAGGGCGTGGCGGCCAGCGGCGCATTGGCCACGCGCATGGGCTTGAGCGGTGTGCCGGTGGCGGCCGAGACGATTGCTCTGCACACCATCTTTGAGTTGATGCGCTTGACCAACGCGCGCGTTCACATCTGTCGTCTCAGCAGTGCCGCCGGTGTGGAACTGGTGCGACAGGCCAAGCGCGACGGCTTGAGCGTGAGCTGCGATGTCAGCATCAACTCACTGCATCTGACCGACGCCGACATGGGTTACTTCGACAGCCGCGCGCGCCTGAACCCGCCCCTGCGTCAGCAACGCGACCGCGACGCGCTGCGTGCCGGTCTGCTCGATGGCACGATCGACGCCCTGGTGTCTGACCACACACCGGTGGATGAAGACGCCAAGGACCTCCCCTTTGCCGAGAGCGAGCCGGGTGCCACTGGTGTTGAACTGCTCTTGAGCCTGGCGCTCAAGTGGAGCGCCGACTGCGGGGTTGAATTGCTGCGCGCGCTGGATGTTGTCAGCCACGGCCCGGCGTCGGTGCTGGGTGCATCACTTGGCAAGCGGCAGAACCGCGTTGGCCGTCTGCTGGCGGGCGGTGTGGCTGATGTATGTGTGTTTGACCCACAGTCCAGTTGGACGGTGGCCAGCGCTGCGCTGCGCAGTCAGGGCAAGCACACGCCGTTTTCAGGCTACGAGTTGCCGGGCCGGGTGCGCTGCACGATTGTCGATGGACGTGTCACCTACCTGGTACCACCGACAGGAATCGAACCTGTATCTAGCGCTTAGGAGGCGCTCGTTCTATCCATTGAACTACGGCGGCGGGTGCCGTATTCTATTTGGTCAGTAGGCGCATCGCGTCTTCCAGACCCTTGATGGTCAGAGGATACATGCGCTGACTCACGATCTGCTGAATCACGCTGATGCTTTGACGGTACTGCCAGACGCCTTGCGGTTCCGGATTGATCCAGGCGAACTTGGGGAAGGCCTTGGTCAGGCGCTGCAGCCACTCGACACCAGCCTCTTCGTTGTTGTATTCCACGCTGCCGCCGGGCTGCAGAATTTCATAAGGACTCATGGTGGCGTCACCGACGAAGATCAGTTTGTAGTCCTTGTTGTACTTTCGGATGATGTCCCAGGTCGCGAATTTTTCTGCGAAGCGGCGCCGGTTGTTCTTCCACATGAAGTCATAGACACAGTTGTGGAAGTAATAGAACTCCAGATGCTTGAACTCGGTCTTGGTCGCAGAAAAAAGCTCCTCGACCCGGGCAATGTGCTCGTCCATGGTGCCGCCGACATCCATCAACAACAGCACCTTGACGTTGTTGTGGCGCTCTGGGATCATCTTGATGTCAAGGTAGCCGGCGTTGGCCGCAGTGCACTTGATCGTGTCGTCGAGGTCCAGTTCTTCGTCGTGACCTTCACGGGCGAACTTGCGTAGCCGGCGTAGCGCCACCTTGATGTTGCGAGTGCCCAGTTCCTGGGTGTCGTCGTAGTCCTTGTAGGCACGCTGGTCCCAGACCTTGACGGCGCTCTTGTTGCGACCCTTGTCCTGCCCGATGCGAATGCCCTGCGGGTTCTGACCGTAAGCGCCGAACGGACTGGTACCGCCCGTACCTATCCACTTGCTGCCGCCTTCGTGGCGTTCCTTCTGCTCTTCCAGTCGCTTCTTGATCGTCTCCATCAGTTCGTCCCAGCCCATCTTCTGAATCTGGGCGAGTTCTTCCGGGCTGAGATTAAGTTCCAGGTTCTTGCGCAGCCACTCCAGCGGTATCTCTTTGCTGAAGTCGGCCACCATCTCGACGCCCTTGAAGTAAGACGCAAAGGCACGGTCGAACTTGTCGTAGTGCTTTTCGTCCTTCACCAGTGTCGTGCGGCTGAGGTAGTAGAAGTCGTCGATTCTGTAGCCGCTGATCGTGGATTCATCGCCACGCTCGGTTGCATTTGGTCCAACCACACCTTCCTTCAGCGCTTCGAGCAGCGTCAGGTATTCCTTCACCGATACCGGCAATTTGGCCGAACGCAGGGTGTAGAAAAAGTCGATCAACATGCGCGCGCTCCGGTCAACGTGGCTTGTCCAGCAGGTACAGCAGTTGCGCCCTGGCTTCGGGCCATTCACCGCTGCGCATGCTGTACATCACCGTGTCACGCACGGTGCCGTCGCGACGCAGGGCGTGTCCGCGGATGACGCCGTCCTTTTTGGCACCAAGTCGTTCGATGGCAGTCTGCGACGCAAAATTGAAGTTGTCGGTGCGCCATCCCACGACCTGGCAACCCAGGGTTTCGAAGGCATGGGTCATCAGGAGCAGTTTGGCAACCGAGTTGACGTGCGTGCGCTGGCAGCGCTTTGCATACCAGGTCCAGCCGATCTCGACGCGCCTGACCGCCGCAATGATGTCGTGGTAGCTGCTGCAGCCCAGCGCCGTGCCTGTCGCCTCGTCAAGAACGGCGAAGGCAAAGCGGTTGCCGGCCTCGCGCATCGCCAGCGCGTCCTCGATGTATTTGCGGGTTTGCTCGGGCTCCGGGACGGAAGTGACGCGCAGCTTCCATAACTCGCCATCGGCCGCAGCAGCGCGCAGACCCGCTTCGTGGGTCAGGGCGAGCGGCTCAAGCTTGATGCCGCGCCCGCTCAGGGTGACCGGTTCAATGTAGGCCATGGATCTGCTCTCCGGTTCAGCGGTTGTGACGTTGCATGAACACGAGCTTTTCGAACAGGGTCACGTCCTGTTCGTTCTTGAGCAGTGCGCCCACCAACGGGGGTACTGCAACCTTGTCATCCTTGGTTTGTAGCACTGACAGCGGGATGTCTTCAGCCAGCAGGAGCTTGAGCCAATCCAGCAGTTCGCTGGTGGAAGGCTTCTTCTTCAGACCTGGCAGGTTACGCACGTCGTAAAACGTCTTCATGGCGGCGCTCAGCAGTTCCTTCTTCAGGCCCGGGAAGTGCACGTCCACGATGCTCTTCATAGTATCAGCGTCGGGGAACTTGATGTAATGGAAGAAGCAGCGGCGCAGGAAGGCGTCAGGCAGTTCCTTCTCGTTGTTTGATGTGATGAAGACCAGCGGGCGGTGTTTCGCCTGGATCAGTTCCCGCGTTTCGTAGCAGTAGAACTCCATGCGGTCAATTTCACGCAGCAGGTCGTTCGGGAACTCGATGTCGGCCTTGTCGATTTCGTCGATCAGAAGCGCCACTTGGTGCTCTGCAGTGAAGGCCTGCCACAAGACGCCCTTGAGGATGTAGTTGTGGATGTTCTTGACGCGCTCGCCACCGTCAATGTCGGAGAGCTGGGAGTCGCGCAAACGGCTCACGGCGTCGTATTCGTAAAGTCCCTGCTGTGCCTTGGTGGTGGATTTGATGTGCCACTGCATCAGCGGCATGTTCAGCGCGCCAGCTACCTCTTCGGCCAGCATGGTCTTGCCGGTGCCGGGCTCGCCCTTGACCAGCAAGGGGCGCTTGAGGGTGATGGCGGCGTTGACCGACAGCATGAGGTCCTCGGTAGCGACGTAGTTTTGTGTACCTTTGAATTTCATTTTTGTGGCTTGATGGAAAAGCAGCGTTGAGTGGGTGAGGGTTGGCGAAGTCGTCAGATTTTGATCTGTCGCAAATCCTGATCGATTGTCGCCCCAAAAGCGTCCGGATTCTGCTAGCAGGCAGTGGCGCCTATGTCGCTTGCGTGACCGGCGCTGCCCTCAGGCCTCGCGACGCAGTGCGGGGAACAGGATGACATCACGAATGCTGGCGCTGTCGGTCAGCAGCATCATCAGGCGATCCAGGCCAACACCGCAGCCGCCGGTAGGCGGCATGCCGTATTCAAGGGCGCGAATGAAGTCGTGGTCGTAGTACATGGCCTCGTCGTCACCTTCGTCTTTGGCTGCCACCTGCTCCTGGAAGCGCCTGGCCTGCTCCTGGGCGTCGTTGAGTTCGGAAAAGCCGTTGCCAAATTCCCGGCCCGTGATGTAGAGCTCAAAGCGTTCGGTGACGCCGGGTTTGTGATCACTGGCGCGCGCCAGGGGTGAGATTTCGACCGGGTGCTCGCAGATGAAGGTGGGCTGCCAGAGCATTTCTTCCACGGTTTCTTCGAAGTACATCACCTGCAGGCTGGGCAGGGAGCGAATCGACAGTTTGTTCTTTTCCTCGGTCAGGCCGAGCTTGCGCAGCGCGTTGATGAGCCAGGCCGGATCGTCCACCTTGCGCTGGCTGCTGCCTTCCAGACTTTGGCCGGCTTCGGTGTGCTTGCAGATCGCCTCGACAATCGTCAGGCGCTCAAAGGGCTGGCTCAGGTCAACATCCCTGCCGCCATAGCTCAATTGCAAGGTGCCCCTGGAGCGCTGCGCGGTGTCACGAACCAATGCTTCTGTGAAGGTCATCAGGTCCTGGTAGTCCCAATAGGCAGCGTAAAACTCCATCATGGTGAACTCGGGGTTGTGGCGTACCGAGATGCCTTCGTTGCGAAAGCTCCGATTGATCTCGAAGACCCGTTCAAAACCGCCGACGATCAGACGCTTGAGATAGAGCTCTGGCGCAATGCGCAGAAACATCTGCTGGTCCAGCGCATTGTGGTGCGTCGTGAAAGGCTTGGCGTTGGCACCCCCGGGGATGGGGTGCAGCATGGGGGTTTCCACTTCCAGGAAATCGTGCGACACCATGAACTCGCGCACGCCGCTCAGGGCACGGCTGCGCGCCACAAAGCGGGCCCGTGTCGTCTCGTCTGTCATCAGGTCGACGTAGCGCTGACGGTACTTCTGTTCCTGGTCGGCCATGCCATGGAACTTGTCGGGCATGGGACGCAGGCTCTTGGTCAGGAGGCGCAGGCTGCTGGCGTGAATCGAGAGCTCACCGGTGCGGGTCTTGAATACTTTGCCTTCGGCAGCGACGATGTCGCCCAGATCCCAGTGCTTGAAGCTGGCGTACAGGTCGGCACCAATGTCATCGGCCTTGATGTAGATCTGGATCCGGCCGCTGCTGTCCTGCAGCGTGGCAAAGCTCGCCTTGCCCATCAGGCGCTTGAGCATCATGCGCCCGGCTACCTTGGCAACCGATCCTTGTTCGATCAGGGCTTCGGGCGTTTGGCCGGCATGCGCGGAGAACAGGTCGGCGGCATGGTCGGATGGTTTGAAATCGTTCGGGAAGGCCGGGCCTTTGCCCTCGGCCTCGCTCTGGCGGATCGCCTTGAGTTTTTCCTGACGTTCAAGAATAAGCTGGTTTTCGTCCTGGGGGGCTGGGGCAATGTTGTGGTCAGACATGAGAGGCGCAAATGGTGATGGCAGAATCCGATTTTAAGTCTCGCTATGATGCGACCAGACCAACACGCCTATTCATGCTCTACCAGATCCTTTCTTTGCTGCTTGAAGTTGCCACCAGCGTACTCGCCGGCGCCTGCCTGCTGCGCCTGTATATGCAGCACCAACGTATTCCGATGTCGGTACGGTCGGGCAATCCGCTGGGGCGTTTTGTCTTTGCCTTGACGGACTGGCTGGTGTTGCCGCTGCGACGCATCGTGCCAGCGCTGGGGCGCTGGGATACGGCCAGCCTGCTGGCTGCATTCCTGCTGGAGTTGACGCAGTTTCTGATGCTCTGGCTGCTCGCCGGCGCGCGGGGTGGTCTGATCGTGATTCCGATTCTGGCCGCCTTTGGTTTGCTGCGACTGGTGATTTCAGCACTCACCGGGCTGGTGATTGTTTACGCCGTGCTGTCGTGGGTGCCGACCGCGTCGCCGATTTCGGACGTGATCGAGCGCCTTTGCGCGCCACCACTGAAACCCATCCGGCGTTTGCTTCCGCTGGTTGGGGGCGTCGACCTGTCGCCGTTGGTGTTGCTGGTGCTGCTTCAGATTGCCGGTATCGTGCTGGGCAGCCTGCAGACTCTCGCGCTACAGGTCGTCTGAGTCGAAGCTAATTCACCGCGTCGGCCGGCTGGCGCTGCAGAATCGCCAGGGCGCTGGCAATGGTCTTACGTAACTCGCGGCGGTCGCAAATCAGATCGATTGCTCCCTTGGCTTGCAGGAATTCAGCGCGCTGAAAGCCTTCCGGAAGTGCCACCCGCATGGTGGACTCAATGACGCGCGGGCCGGCAAATCCGATCAATGCCTTGGGCTCGGCAATCACCACGTCGCCCAGGAAGGCGAAGCCGGCGCTGACGCCGCCCATGGTCGGGTCGGTTAGTACACTGATGAAAGGGAAACCCTTCTTGGCCAGCCGGGTCAGCGAGGCGTTGGTCTTGGCCATTTGCATCAGGCTCAGCAGGCCCTCTTGCATGCGCGCGCCGCCAGTTGACGTGAAGCAGACAAAGGGAACTTTTTGCTCGATGGCAGCGTGCACACCGCGCACAAAGCGCTCGCCCACGACCGAACCCATGCTGCCGCCCATGAATTCGAATTCAAAGCAGGCTGCCACCAGAGCGATGCCATGCACGGCACCGCCCATGACGACCAGCGCATCCGTTTCGCCGGTGTTTTCCATGGCTTCCTTCAGGCGTTCCGGGTATTTGCGGCTGTCCTTGAACTTGAGTGAGTCGACCGGCAATACTTCCTGGCCTATCTCGAAACGGCCCTCGTTGTCCAGAAACACATTGAGCCGCTCGCGTGCCCCAATCCGATGGTGGTGACTGCAACTCGGGCAGACGTTCTGGTTCTGCTCCAGATCGGTCTTGTAAAGCACGGCTTCACAGCTCGGGCATTTGATCCATAGCCCTTCTGGCACGCTGCGTCGACCGGCCGGGTCGGTGTGCTGGATCTTGGGTGGTAGCAGTTTTTCGAGCCAACTCATGGAGTTTCCTTAACGCGTAGTAATGTCTGCCTGGTGCAGACTGTCAGTTTAGATTATGAATCCAGCGCCGAACGGATTTCACGCAGGAAGCGCTGTGCAACGGGGCCTACCTGCTGCCTGGGCTGCTGCTCAATCAGTTGGATGATTTTGCTGCCGATCACTACTGCATCGGCAACTTTGCCAATGGCACACGCTGTGGCGGCGTCACGTATGCCAAAACCGACACCCACCGGGATGCTGACATGCTGGCGGATACGCGGCAGCATGGCCGCAACGGCAGCAGTGTCGAGCGTGCCCGCACCCGTTACACCCTTGAGGGAAACATAGTAAACATAGCCGCTGGCCACTGCTGCGACCTGGCGCATGCGCTCGTCGGTGCTGGTGGGCGCCAGCAGGAAGATCAGGTCCAGACCCTGCGCCTTGAGTTCGGCGGCAAATCCTTGGCACTCTTCGGGTGGGTAGTCAACGATCAGGACACCGTCGACGCCGGCCTGCGCCGCGTCCGCAGCAAAGGCGCTTTTGCCATCATGGCGATCATATTTCCGGTTGTAGCGTTCCACCGGGTTGGCGTAACCCATCAGGATCACCGGCGTGGCCTCGTCGCGTTGGCGAAAAGCGTGCACCATGGCCAGCACCTGAACCATGCCTACGCCCTCGGCCAGCGCCTTGTCACCTGCCTTTTGAATCACCGGCCCATCGGCGCTGGGGTCGGAAAAAGGTACACCCAGTTCGATCATGTCGGCGCCGCCCGCAACCATCGCGTGCATCAAATCCGGAGTGATATCGGAAAAAGGGAAGCCAGCAGTCACATAAGGAATGAGCGCCTTGCGGCCGCGGGCCTGGAGTTGGACAAAGGTGGCGGCGATGCGGCTCATTTGGGCACCTTCACGATGGTCTGACCACCCTTGACCGCCTGCCCGGTACAGCTTGGGCGACAATAAAAGTCGGCGCTGGAGAGGTCGGCCACAGTGCCTATGTCCTTGTCGCCGCGCCCGGACAGATTGACCAGGATGGACTGATCGGCACGCATGGTCTTGGCCAGCTTCATGGCATAGGCCACGGCGTGGCTCGATTCCAGCGCTGGAATGATGCCCTCGGTACGGCACAAGTAGTGAAAGGCCTGCAAGGCTTCCTGGTCTGTGATGCCCACGTACTCCGCGCGACCGATGTCCTTGAGGTAGGCGTGTTCCGGTCCGACGCCGGGGTAGTCCAGGCCGGCGCTGATGCTGTGCGTTTCGGTGACCTGTCCGTTGTCGTCCTGCAGTATGTAGGTGCGGTTGCCGTGCAGAACGCCTGGGCTGCCACGTTGCAGAGAGGCGGAGTGGCGACCTGAATCGATGCCTTCACCCGCCGCTTCAACACCGATCAGGCGCGTATCGGCGTGGTCGATGTAGGGGTAAAAAATTCCCATGGCATTGCTGCCCCCGCCAACGCAGGCCACCACTGCATCAGGCTGCGAACTTGAGCAGCCTTGCGAGCGCAACATCTCGGGCATTTGCACCAGGCATTCGCTGCCGATGACACTCTGGAAGTCGCGCACCATCATGGGGTAGGGATGGGGACCGGCTACGGTGCCGATGATGTAGAAGGTGCTATCCACATTGGCCACCCAGTCGCGCATCGCCTCGTTCAGTGCGTCCTTGAGCGTGCGGCTGCCGCTCTCCACCGGAACCACGCTGGCGCCCAGCAGTTTCATGCGGTAGACATTGGGGCTTTGGCGCTTGACGTCTTCACTGCCCATATAAACCACACACTGCAGCCCGTAGCGGGCACAGATGGTGGCCGTTGCCACGCCGTGCTGACCGGCACCGGTTTCGGCGATCACACGCGGCTTTCCCATTCGCTTGGCCAGCATGGCCTGACCGATCGTGTTGTTGATCTTGTGGGCGCCGGTATGGTTCAGGTCTTCGCGCTTCAGGAAGATCTGGGCGCCACCCTGTTCACGGCTCATGCGGGCGGCGTGATAGACCGGCGAGGGTCGGCCGACGAAGTGGGCCAACTCGTTGTTGAACTCTGCAACAAAGGCAGGATCACACTGGTAGCGGGCGTAGGCGTCCTTCAGTTCGCTGATCGCGAAGCTCAGCGTCTCCGAGACGAAACTGCCACCATAAATTCCGAAATGACCGCGCAGGTCAGGCTGTTGGTAGGGGTTCATGCTTGATCGGCCGCGCGCACCGCGGCCACAAATTGGTGGATCTTTTCGGGGTCCTTCAGACCCTTGTTGCCGGGGCCTGAGTATTCGACACCCGAGCTCACATCGACGGCCAGGCTAAGACAGCGAGGGCGCAGCTGCAAGATGCCGTCGCCCACGTTTGCAGCGCTGAGCCCACCACTCAAGACGAGGTGAGCGTTGACGTTTGGAGGCAGCAGTGACCAATTGAATGTTTGTCCCGAACCACCATACCCGTCGACCTGTGCGTCGAGCAGGATAGCCCGGGCTCCTGAGTATTCGAGCGCGTATTTTACGAGATCAAACTGCTTGGCGGCTTGACCCATCGGTATGCGGGCGACGCGCAGATAGGGGTATTTTCCGCGCTGGCTTGCCGCCAGACACTGGCCGGGTGATTCGTCGCCATGCAATTGCAGGGTGGCGCCAGGAATCGCAGCGCAGGCCTCAGCAATTCTGTGCGCTGTCTCATTGACAAAAAGCAGGACCGGTGTCACAAAGGGTGGCAAACGGGCGGCCAGTTCAGTGGCACGCTCGATTGACACATGGCGCGGACTATTCTCATACAGCACAAAGCCCAGTGCATCGACGCCGGCCGCCACAGCAGCATCCACATCACCCTCGCGTGTCAGTCCGCAGATTTTGATTCTGGTTCTCGCGTTCATGGCAATCCGTCAAAAGCCGCGGTTCGTTCGGGCAGACCCCAGTGTTCGGCGTAGCGAGGGCCTAGAAAATAGAGACCATCCGGAGAAAACGTGGGTGCTGCAGCATTCCGGTCCCGCTTCTGCAGGACTTCTTGCAGCCACTGCGGCGGCTGTTTGCCCTGGCCAACAAGCAGCAGACAACCCAGGATGTTGCGAATCATATGATGCAGGAAGGCGTTGGCTTCGAAGTCAAAGCGCCAGTAGGCGCCGCGCCGGGTGATATCAATCGACTGCAAGATTTTCACTGGCGACAAGGCTTGACAGGCAGAGGCACGAAAGGATGTGAAGTCATGTTCGCCCACCAGGTATCCGGCAGCTTGCTGCATTGCGCTGAGATCCAGTGGAGTAAAAACCCAGCCGACTCGGCCACTGTCGATGCTGGGTCGCACTGGCGACTCCAGCAACACATAGGCATAGCGGCGGGACAGGGCACTGGCGCGACAGTGAAACTCATCAGGTACCGGATGCGTCCATTGGACGGCGATGTCGCGTGGCAAGAACGAGTTGGTGCCGCGCACCCATGAGGAACTTGCGCGGTCGAGTCGGGTGTCGAAATGGACGACCTGCATCAAGCCGTGTACTCCAGCGTCTGTTCGACCGGCGCAAAGGGTTGACACCTTGTGCGAACTGAACTTGCTCAGCGCCAGTTCAAGCTGGTCCTGGATGGTTTGACCTGACAACTGGCTCTGCCATCCCTGATAGGCCTGGCCGTTGTAGCTGATGCCAAGTGCCAGGCGCACGGTTCGATCACAGCGACGGAAGGTCGCTCAAGGCTTTTTTTGCCTTGCGCTTCATATCACCCGAGGCTTCTGCGATGACTTCTTCTATCAGCGTGCGCGCACCGTCGATGTCACCGATCGCGACGAATTCTTCAGACAGTTCCAGCTTGGTTGCCAAGGGATCTTCCGCTTTGGCCGGTTCACTGCTGGAACCAGACTCGGCCTCTTCTCCCAAATCAAGCGAGAGCGAGCCAAGGTCAAATTCCAGCATGCCGAAATCCTGCGCTGGCGTTGCTTTTGTAGCAGGCTCGGGAAGGCTCGGTGGTGTCGAAAGAGTAGCAGGGGTGGTTTCAGCGACGCTGGCACTCGTTTCACCCTCGGTATGGCTTGGTTCGTCATCGAGAGAAAAATCCAGATCAAGATCGAGATCGACCGCCGTACTGGCCGGAAGTGCCGTGCCTTGAGGATCGGCACCAGCGTCGCTGGCTGGTTGCGTGGCAACGGCTTCCAACGGGACAGGCATGGAAGGTTTGCCTTCGGCTTCGGCTGGCTGCCAGCCCGGCAAGTAGCGCGGATTGCCCGGGTCAATGCTCAGACCGAGCTCGCGTATGCGCTGCCATTCCAGGCTGTCGCTGTCGGTCAACCTGAAAGCCTTCGCCGCGACATGCTGGAATGACTTGATGTCACGTCGCTTGGCAAAAAGTTCAAGCAATTTTTGGTGAATGGCAATTCGCTCTGGCGCCGCACGCAGAGCATCCTTCAGAATTTCTTCGGCCTGCAAGTCGCGTCCGTAGGCCAGGTAAACATCGGCTTCGGCCACCGGGTCGACGTCGTCCACGCCAACGCCCTCAAGCTGACTGGGGGCGGACACGATGGAGGAGCCGGTTGCTGGTCCGTGATTGGTGTCGACATTTTGCCCACCGCTGACTGCAAAGTAGGTGTCCGGCCGGACCTGCTCCTCGATCAAGACCTTATCAACGGGATGTTCATTCTTGCGTTGGCGAGATCGGTAGATGCCAAATGCCAGCAATCCGACCAGACCGGCAGCGCCTGCGGGGAGCCATGGACTTTCAAACAAACTGTCGAATAAGCCCAGCTGCGGCTTTGCCACCACAAGTGGCACCGTCTTGACGCTGCTTGCGGCCACGCTGATCGGTGAAGACGCGCCAGTGCCCGCTTTCTGAGCAGCGGCTGCACTTGCCGTAGTCGCTGAAGATGCTGCCGGTGTCGGGGTGGGCGCCGCGCTCGATGTCGTGCCGAGCTTTCCAAGATCACGGATGTTCTTGGCCATCTCTGCCGCGCGGTCAGCGCTGTCCTTGGCGCTGCGTTCCTTGGCCAGCCTATCCTCAGCAGTAACCTTTTCGATGGCCGCTTTGGACAAAGTCAACTTGTCAGGCGCCGTTGCGATGGACCTCTTCTCTTCGACCCTGGCCTCGATGGCGCCGGCGGCGAGGCGGTCTCTCGCGATCAAGGGTGTGTCAGGCGCAGCGAGTGCAAGTTTTCGACGAAATTCATTGAAGTCCCTGCTTTGCGCAACAATCAACTGCGCGGCCTGGGCTGCTGGCGTGCTTGCTGCCTGCTCTGCAGTTGGAATGTTGAGGATGGATCCAGCCTTGACACGGTTGACGTTGTCGTCGATGAATGATGCGGGATTGGTGCGCAGCAGCGCGACCAGCATCTGATCAAGGGAAACATTGTCCGGTCGGGTGGCAGCAGCTATCCTGCTCGCGGTGTCACCTGGCTTGACGCTGACCTTGGCAGCGCTGGCTGATGGCATGAGTGCGACTGGCGCTCTTGGCGCCACGGGCGTAGCTGCCCTGGCGGCTTCAGAAGCTGCTTTGGCGATCGGCGCCGCAGCCGCAGTCGGAGTCGAAGTCGGGGCGACAGCGGGACGGGGTGGGCTGGCAACTGGCTGCGGGCTGATCTGCGCTGGTGTTGGCGTGGCCGCCGCCGTGGTACGCAGGTTGGGCGGGTCAAACAGGAGCGTGTAGTCCCTCACAATGCGACCACTGGACCACCTTGTCTCGAGGATCAGGTCGACAAAGGGATCGTTGATGACGCGCTCGCCGATCAGGCGAATATAGGCTCGTCCGTCGGAGCGTCTCTGCAGGCTGGCTTGCAAACCTGCCAGGGCCAGGTTGTAGTCGAGTCCTGCAGCTTTGAAGCCTTCCGGCGACGCAACCGAGGGTTGCAAAGAAGCCGCTTCCTCGGCATTGATGTCGAGTAAATCAACTTCTGCACGCAGCGGCTCACCCAACGCCGATTGGACCGTAATACGACCAAGCGACAAGGCCATGGCACTGGATCCCCACAGTCCGCACAAGGCAGCTGCCGCGACAGCGACTTGATGCCAGCGATGTGATTTAGCAATCAATTAGTGGACTCCGTAGTTCAGACTGCTGGAATAGCAACTGCATTTTCCGAAACAAGGCCTCGATACTCAAAATTGGAAGCAGACCATAACATATCTGGCATCTGCGTCAACCCCGGCTCAGGCCGCGAGCAGTACGCGCAGCATGCGACGCAGGGGCTCTGCCGCACCCCACAGGAGCTGGTCGCCAATCGTAAAGGCACCGACGTACTCAGGTCCCATGGCAAGTTTGCGGATCCGTCCCACCGGGATTCCCAGTGTTCCCGTTACCGCTACCGGAGTCAGATCGCGCAGACTGCCCTCGCGTGTGTTGGGCACGACCTTGACCCAGGCGTTGTCGGCAGCGATCATGGCTTCGATGTCAGCTGCCGGCACATCCTTCTTGAGTTTGAAGGTCAGAGCCTGACTGTGGCAGCGCATCGCGCCGACCCGAACGCAGAAGCCGTCCACCGGGACTGCGGCGGTACCGAAGCCCGGGCCTTGTCCCAAAATCTTGTTGGCTTCGGCGCCAGCCTTCCACTCTTCGCGGCTGATGCCGTTGCCCAGGTCCTTGTCGATCCATGGTATCAGGTTGCCACCCAGGGGCACGCCGAAATTGGCTGTCTCTGCACTGCTGAGAGATTGTTGCTTGGCCAGCACCTTGCGATCTATTTCAAGAATTGCCGACTTCGGATCGTCGAGCAGCGCTTTGACCTCTGCATTGAGTGTTCCGAATTGGGTCAGCAATTCACGCATGTGTTGGGCGCCACCACCCGACGCGGCCTGGTAAGTCATGCTCGTCATCCATTCGACCAGACCCGCCTTGTAGAGTGCACCGACACCCATCAACATGCAACTGACGGTGCAATTGCCGCCAATCCAGTTCTTGCCGCCTTTGGACAGGGCGTTCTGGATGACAGGCATGTTGACCGGGTCCAGAATGATGACAGCGTCTTCCTTCATGCGCAAGGTTGAGGCGGCGTCAATCCAGTGTCCGTTCCAACCGGTGGCGCGCAGCTTGGGGAAGATTTCGGTGGTGTAGTCGCCGCCCTGGGCGCTGATGATGATGTCGCACTTCTTCAGAGTCTCAATGTCAAAGGCGTCCTTCAGTACGGCTTCATTCCTGGCCTGCGCCGGTGCCTTGCCGCCGGCGTCGGAACTGGAAAAAAAGACGGGTTCGATCAAGTCAAAATCGCCCTCTGATTGCATGCGATCCATCAATACCGAACCGACCATGCCGCGCCAGCCTACGAGACCGACCAGATTACCAATTTTATTCATATTGCTCTTTCAAATGGTTGGAATTACGAAATCAAAATTCACAGGGCCTTGACCACGGCGCGGCCCATTTCCTGGGTGTTCACCCTCGTCGTGCCAGGGCTGAAGATGTCGGCCGTACGCAGCCCCTGCGTCAGCACCGATTGCACGGCGGCTTCAATTCGATCGGCTGCGGCCGGTTGTTTCAGACTGAATCGCAGCATCATCGCAGCACTCAAAATGGTCGCCAAAGGGTTGGCTATGCCTTTGCCAGCGATGTCAGGAGCACTGCCGTGGCTGGGTTCGTACAGGCCCTGACTGCTGGAATTCAGACTTGCCGATGGCAGCATGCCAATGGAGCCGGTCAGCATCGCCGCTTCATCGCTGAGTATGTCGCCGAAGATGTTGCCGGTCACCACGACGTCAAACTTCTTGGGTGCCCGTACCAGTTGCATGGCGGCATTGTCCACGTACATGTGATCGAGTTGTACATCCGGATATTGCTCGCCGACCTCAGTGACCACGTCCTTCCAGAACTGGAAAGTTTCCAGCACATTGGCTTTGTCCACGCTGGTCACGCGTTTGGAACGCTTGCGGGCCGCCTGGAATGCAACGTGGGCAATGCGTTCGATTTCCGGGCGCGAGTAGCGCATCGTGTCAAATGCTTCCTCACTCCCCGGGAAGTGCCCGTCGGTCGCGATGCGCCGCCCTCTTGGCTGGCCAAAATAGATGTCGCCGGTCAGTTCCCGAATGATCAGAATATCCAGACCTGCCACAAGCTCGGGCTTGAGGCTGGAAGCATCGACCAGTTGTTCGTAGCAAATTGCCGGTCGAAAGTTGGCAAACAAGCCGAGATTTTTTCGCAGCCCAAGGATGGCCTGTTCAGGACGCAGGCTGCGTTCGAGCTTGTCGTATTTCCAGTCGCCCACAGCGCCAAACAGAACAGCGTCGGCCTCCCTGGCCAACTTCAGGGTGGCCTCAGGCAGCGGATGGCCGTAGGCTTCGTACGCGGCGCCACCTACCAAGGCGGTTTCCGTCTCGAACTTCAGGTCGAGGGCGCCGAGCACCTTGACCGCTTCGGCCACAATCTCGGTGCCGATACCATCACCCGGCAATACTGCAATTTTCATGGTCAGGCTCAATCTCTCGAACGGTTAAGGACAGTACTTGAAAAGTATCGTGGTCTGTGGCTAGGCCAGCATGGTACGGGTCAGCCACGGTTTTTGCGCCAGACGCTGCGCTTCAAAAGTCCTGATCTTGTCGGCGTGGCGCAAGGTCAGGCCAATATCGTCAAAACCGTTGAGAAGGCAGTACTTGCGAAAGGCCTGGACCTCAAACGCCAACTCGGTGCCATCCGGTTTGATCACCATTTGACGCTCCAGGTCGACGGTCAAACTGTAACCAGGGAAGGCTGCTGCTTCCGCAAACAATTGGTTCACTTGAGCCTCGCTTAGAACAATCGGCAACAAGCCATTCTTGAAGCTGTTGTTGAAGAATATGTCGGCGTAGCTGGGGGCGATGATGGCGCGAAAACCATACTGGTCAAGCGCCCAGGGTGCGTGCTCTCGCGAGGAACCGCAGCCAAAGTTCTTGCGTGCCAGCAGGATGGATGCGCTCTTGTAGCGCGGCAGATTCAGCACGAAGTCAGGGTTGGGCCGGCGGCTGCTTGGGTCCTGACCCGGAAAGCCAGCGTCGAGGTAACGCCACTCGTCAAACAGATTCTGTCCAAAGCCAGTCTTGCGGATGGACTTCAGGAACTGCTTGGGGATGATGGCGTCGGTGTCGACGTTCTCTCGGTCAATCGGAGCGACCAGTCCCTGGTGCAAGTTGAATTTTTGCATAGCGCTTTCCTTGGCAGACCTGTTCAAGCAAATTTTCTGACGTCAACAAAGTGACCATGAATGGCAGCCGCAGCGGCCATGGCGGGACTCACCAGATGGGTACGCCCACCTGCTCCCTGGCGTCCCTCAAAATTTCGATTGCTGGTGGAGGCGCAGCGTTCACCTGGCTCCAGGCGGTCAGCATTCATCGCCAGACACATGGAGCAACCTGGCTCACGCCACTCAAACCCGGCAGCTTTGAAAATTTCATGCAAACCTTCGCGTTCAGCCTGCTCCTTGACCAAGCCAGAGCCCGGTACGACCAGCGCTAGCTTGATATTGCTGGCTAGCTTGCGTCCGAGTTTCTTGACCAAACTTGCAGCTTCGCGCATATCTTCAATCCGGCTGTTCGTGCAAGAACCGATAAACACCTTGTCGACAAACAGATCGTTCAGCGCCTTGCCTGGCTGCAGCCCCATGTAGACCAGTGCACGTTCTATCGCGCTGCGTTTGCCGGGGTCCTTTTCCTTGTCCGGGTCAGGGATCAGGTCGTCAATGCCAAGCACCATTTCGGGAGAGGTCCCCCAGCTTACCTGGGGCACGATCTGGTTCGCATCGAGTACCACGACGGCGTCAAACACCGCGTTGGCATCGCTGTGCAAGGTTTTCCAGTACGCGACCGCCATGTCCCATTCCATGGCCGCTGCGGTGTCCGTGTCGGCGCCCTGGCCAGGTGCCAGAGGACGACCTTTCACGTAGGCGATGGTTTTTTCATCGACAGCTATCAGGCCGGCGCGCGCACCGGCCTCGATAGCCATATTGCAGACGGTCATTCGACCTTCCATGCTCAGTGCCGCAATGGCAGAGCCACCAAATTCAATCGTATAGCCGGTTCCTCCGGCCGTTCCAATCTTGCCGATGACGGCCAGCACAATATCTTTGCCGCCGCAACCTCGGGGCAGGACACCATCAATGCGCACCAGCATGTTCTTTGCTTTTCTTGCCAGCAGAGTTTGGGTCGCCATCACATGTTCGACTTCGCTGGTGCCAATACCATGGGCCAGTGCGCCGAAAGCACCGTGCGTGGAGGTATGAGAATCGCCGCAAACGACGGTCATGCCCGGCAGGGTTGCGCCATTTTCAGGGCCTATGACATGCACGATGCCTTGCCTTTTGGAAAGAAAAGGGAAGTACGTGGCCAATCCAATTTCCCTCATATTGGCGTCCAGCGCCAGGACCTGTTCCTTGCTGGTTGGGTCGGTGATGCCTTCGTATCCCAAATGCCAGCCGGTGGTTGGGGTGTTGTGGTCAGCGGTGGCAACAATCGAGCTGACGCGCCAGAGCTTGCGCCCAGCCTGGCGTAAACCTTCAAAGGCTTGCGGGCTGGTCACTTCATGGACCAGATGACGATCTATGTAGAGCAGGGCGGTTCCGTCTTCTTCAGTGTGAACCACGTGTTCGTCCCAGAGCTTGTCGTAGAGCGTGCGTGCGTGTGTCTGCGTATCGATGCGACCCATATGGTTTTCCTTGGAATGACGCGATTTTAAACGGCCGGCACGACCGATGTTGCGCTGCAAACAAAAACGCCCGCCGGTGTCGCCAGCCGGCGGGCGTGTCAGTGAGGTCGCTTCAGCGTTGTGCCATCGGAGGAACGTTGCGGCTGACCGAACCAGAGAACAACTGGCGCGGACGGCCGATCTTGTACTCAGGGTCGCTGATCATTTCGTTCAACTGCGCGATCCAACCGACCGTGCGGGCCAGCGCGAAAACACCGGTGAACATATTGACCGGAATACCGATGGCGCGTTGCACGATGCCAGAGTAGAAATCGACGTTCGGATAAAGCTTGCGTGACACGAAATAGTCGTCTTCCAGGGCGATCTTTTCAAGTGCCATGGCCAGTTTGAACAGGGGATCGCTTTCGAGACCGAGTGCGCCAAGAACTTCCCTGCAGGTTTCCTGCATCAGCTTCGCACGCGGATCGTAATTCTTGTAGACCCGGTGTCCGAACCCCATCAGTTTGACGCCGGAATTCTTGTCCTTGACCTGTTCCATGAAGTGACCGACTTTGGCGATGCCGCCGCTGGCCTGAATCTCTCCGAGCATGTTCAGGCAGGCTTCGTTGGCGCCGCCATGCGCCGGACCCCACAGACAAGCCACGCCCGAAGCGATGGCCGCGAACGGATTGGTGCCGGAACTGCCGCACAGGCGAACGGTCGAGGTGGAGGCGTTTTGCTCGTGGTCGGCGTGCAGTATGAAGATGCGGTCCAGGGCGCGTTCAATGACCGGGTCCACTACATAGTCTTCGCATGGGGTCGCAAACATCATGTGCAGAAAATTGCCTGCATAACTCAACTCGTTCTTTGGGTACATATAGGGCTGACCCATGCTGTACTTGTAGGCCATCGCGACCAGAGTCGGCATCTTTGCAATCAGGCGAAGCGCAGCAATCTCACGATGCTCGGGATTGTTGATGTCGGTGCTGTCATGATAAAACGCTGACAGGGCGCCGACCAGACCGGTCATGATGGCCATCGGATGGGCATCGCGCCGGAAACCACGCAGGAAGAATTGCATCTGTTCATTGACCATCGTGTGACGCGTCACCCGTTTGGTGAAATCCGCCTTCTCCGTCGCATTGGGCAGGTTTCCGTACAGCAGCAAATGGCAGGTTTCCAGGAAATCGCAGTTGGTGGCAAGTTGCTCAATCGGATAGCCGCGATACAACAACTCACCCTTGTCGCCGTCGATGTACGTGATGGTCGACTGACAGGACGCAGTGGACAGGAACCCGGGGTCGTAAGTGAACATGCCGGTTTGGCCATACAGTTTGCGGATATCCACCACATCCGGTCCAACGCTGCCCTGGTATACAGGCAATTCGATGCTGGGACTGCCGTTACTAAACGACAGGGTTGCTTTGTTGTCAGCTAATTTCATATTCTTGCCTTTCAAGGGGTTTTCTCAACATACACAAAACTTCACGCACATCACCGCGATCCAAATCAACGTCGACTTGCGCCAGGGTTTTGCGTTCCAAGTGCAGGTCCAGCAGATCGTTGTCACCCAGATCCATCAAAGCCATGAGCCCTTGTGACTGACTGACGGTCAGGCCGGACTCAAAGCGTCTGAAAAATCGTTCGATGAAAATATCGTTCTCAAGCAAACCGCGACGGCAGCGCCATTTCAGTTTGCTCAGACTTCTCGCATCGATCAGGTTGCTGCTTTGTACCATGGCTGATTGGCCCAGATGTTGATCGAAATCAAACCGTACGCATCACCATCATTTCCTTGATTTTTCCAATTGCCCGGGTTGGATTGAGTCCCTTCGGACAGACTTCCACACAATTCATGATGGTGTGGCAGCGAAACAGACGGTAGGGGTCTTCGAGGTTGTCCAGACGTTCGGCCGTCGCGTCATCGCGGCTGTCAGCAAGAAAGCGGTAGGCCTGCAGGAGGCCAGCGGGACCTACAAATTTGTCCGGATTCCACCAGAAACTGGGACAGGAAGTGGAGCAACTGGCACACAGGATGCACTCGTACAAACCGTTGAGTTCTTCGCGTTCCTGGGGACTCTGCAAACGCTCTTTCTCTGGCGCCACGCTGTCGCTGATCAAGTAGGGTTTGATCGAGTTGTACTGCTTGAAGAACTGCGTCATATCGACGATCAGGTCCCGCACCACTGGCAGCCCGGGTAGCGGTTTGAGAACAATGGTGCCGGGCAGCGTGCGCATATTGGTCAGACAGGCGAGCCCGTTCTTGCCATTGATGTTCATGGCATCGGAGCCGCAGACACCTTCACGGCACGACTTGCGAAAACTGATGCCGGGGTCCTGCGCCTTGAGCTTCACTAACGCGTCCAACAGCATGCGCTCAGTGCCGTCCAGTTCCACCTCAATGGTCTGCATATAGGGTTTTGCATCTGCATCGGGGTTGTAGCGGTAGATCTGAAATATCCGTTTTGACATGGTTGTTCTCTTTAAAAGCTGCGCACGGTGAGCGGCACTGACAGCGCCGTCAGCGGCTTCATCTGGACCGGTTTGTAGGACAGGCGGTTGCCTTCGCGATACCACAGTGTGTGCTTGTGCCAGTCGGTGTCGTTGCGACCGTTAGGATGCTCCGGGCTGTCAGCGTAATCATTGACTGAATGGGCGCCGCGACTTTCGTGCCGTGCGGCGGCGGAGACGATGGTGGCCTGCGCTGCTTCAATCAGGTTCTCGACCTCAAGCGCCTCGATCCGGGCGGTATTAAAGATCCTGGATTTGTCTTTCAAAGTGATGCTCTGGACGCGCTCGCGCAAGGCGGCGATCTTCGCCACGCCTTCGTCCATGCTCGCTTGTGTGCGGAACACGCCAGCGTGCTGTTGCATGGTGCTGCGGATATCGTTGGCTACGTCCTGTGAATACTCACCACTGCTTGTGGCGTCCAGACGCGCGATGCGCGTCAGCGTGGCATCTGCAGCGTCCTGCGGCAAGGGCTTGTGAGTCCTGGTTTCCTTGTTGAACTCAACGATGTGATTGCCCGCCGCCCGACCAAACACCAGCAGATCAAGCAGGGAATTCGTGCCCAGTCGGTTGGCACCGTGGACGCTGACGCAAGCGCATTCTCCGACCGCGTAAAGGCCGTTGACAACCTCGCTCTGGTTCGCGGCGTTTTGATTTACCACCTGACCGTGAATATTGGTGGGAATGCCCCCCATCTGGTAATGGATGGTGGGTACGACCGGAATCGGCTCCCTGGTAATGTCAACATTGGCAAAGTTGTGACCGATTTCGAACACGGAAGGCAGCCGCTTCATGATGGTCTGGACGCCCAGGTGCGTCATGTCAAGATTGATGTAGTCCTTGTTCGGGCCGCAGCCGCGACCTTCCTTGATCTCCTGATCCATGCAGCGCGATACGTAGTCCCGTGGCGCCAGGTCTTTATAGGCTGGCGCATAGCGTTCCATGAATCTTTCGCCACTGCCGTTGCGCAGAATCGCGCCTTCGCCCCGGCAGCCTTCGGTGAGCAGCACCCCGGCTCCGTACACGCCGGTCGGATGGAATTGCCAAAACTCCATGTCTTCAAGGGGAATGCCGGCGCGCGCGGCCATGCCCAGTCCGTCCCCGGTGTTGATGAAAGCGTTGGTGGAGGCGGCAAAGATGCGGCCAGCGCCACCGGTTGCCAGCAGCGTCGTCTTGGATTCAAAGATGTGCACATCGCCGGTTTCCATCTCCAGCGCCGTTACCCCGACGACGTCGCCCGCAGCGTCACGAATCAGGTCGAGGGCCAGCCATTCGACAAAAAAGCTGGTCTTTTCCTTGACGTTTTGCTGGTACAGCGTGTGCAGCATGGCGTGGCCGGTGCGGTCAGCGGCGGCGCAGGCGCGTTGAACCGGCTTTTCGCCGTAGTTGGCAGTGTGGCCGCCGAAGGGGCGCTGATAGATCGTACCGTCGGGGTTGCGATCAAACGGCATGCCCATGTGCTCCAGGTCGTACACGACTTTAGGTGCCTCGCGGCACATGTATTCGATGGCATCCTGATCTCCGAGCCAGTCTGATCCTTTGACGGTGTCGTAGAAGTGGTAGTGCCAATTGTCTTCCGACATATTGCCCAGAGATGCACCGATGCCACCTTGCGCTGCGACCGTGTGGGATCGCGTTGGGAAGACTTTTGATAACACTGCGACTTTCAGACCGGCTCGAGCCAGTTGTAGTGAGGCGCGCATGCCTGAGCCGCCGGCGCCGACGATGACGACGTCAAATTGGCGTCTCGGGAGTTTGGATGTAACGGTCATGATGGGTTCGGAAGTAATGTCAAGGGGGCTACGCTGCCGGGACGGTGGTGCCTGGCGCGGACTCACTGGCGCCACAGAACCTGGATGGCCCATCCGCTACAGGAAACAAGCCAAAGGAGGGAAAATGCCTGCAGGAAAAGACGCAGACCCACGGGCTTGATGTAATCCATCCAGATTTCGCGCATGCCGACCCAGGCGTGAAAGGCCAGGGCGACGATGACGCTGAAGGTCAATGCCTTCATCCATTGAGGGGAAAAGATGCCTGACCATTGGTCATAGCCGATCGGACCGGTACTGAAGATGATCCGGGCCAGAACCAGCAGCGTAAACAGGGCCATCAAGGCTGCAGTCAAACGCTGGGCCAGCCAGTCGCGCAGACCGTAATGTGCGCCCACAACAAGACGCTTGGAGCCGAAATTGACCGACATGAAGCTTTCCTTAATAGATGCCAAACAACTTTGCGCCCAGCACAAGTGTCAGGCCAACACTGAGTGACATGACAATAAGTGCCGACGACTTGCCAAATTCTTTGCTGACGGCAGCATGGCTGGCGTCCATCCAGAGGTGGCGCAGACCCGCGAGGAAGTGATGCAGATAGGCCCATATCAGCGCCAGTGCCACCAATTTCCAGATCAGACCTGGCAAGCCCAGCATGCCGACATTGAAGGCTGAACTGAATTTCGCAAACGAAATTTCTGACGATATCGAGTTATCGAACATCCAGATGATGAAGGGAAGCAGCAAGAACATCATCAGTCCGCTGGCCCGGTGCATGCCGGACACGACGGCAGCCGGTGGCCATCGATAGCCTGGCAGGTCTCTGAAGGCGTGTATATTGCGAAATTCGGGTCGGCTTGTTGATGTGCTTGTTGAGAATTCAGACATGTTTTGTTTTCCTTTTTGCGGGTGAGCAATGCGATGCAATCACCCATTGGCTGCTCGGAAATTCTATGGCAGGCACGCAAGCCCTTGGCACACTCAGCTTAATCGGTTGTGATAGTAGTGAGTGTCGGTGCGATAGTAGCCGCGTCGCAGTTCCATTGGCACATCCTTGTAGGTGTAGGCAATGCGCTCGACACTGAGCAAGGGCGTGCCCTGAGCGATTTTCAGCAGTTCGGCGTGCCCTGGCGTGGCCGGTTCAGCGCGTATCTTTTCTTCAGCACGAACCATCCGCACGCTAAATTCAGTCTCAAACAAGGCGTACATTGGACCCTGGTGGTTCGTCAGTCGCTCGGCGGTCAGGCCCTTGAACGGGGCCGCTGGTAGCCAGATGTCTTCAAGAATCGCGGGCGTGCCAAGGAAACTGAGGACACGGCGTGTCTGCAGCACGGCGTCACCTGTGCGCAATGCCAGTGCACGGGCAATATCTGCGCTGGCGCTGCTGCGACGACATTGCACGATATCGCGATGGGCCGGACCTTCACTGCCTGGGTTGCCGTTGTTGGGTACCAGTTTCAAAAAACGAAACTGCACTTGCTGCTCTGCATGGGTGGCGACAAACGTCCCTTTACCCTGCCGGCGCACCAGCAAATGTTCTGCAGCTAAATCGTCGATAGCCTTTCGCACCGTTCCCTGACTGACGCGAAAACGTGTTGCCAGGTCCATTTCACTGGGAATGGCCTCGCCCGGCTTCCATTCACCAAGCCGCAGGCTATTGAGAATCATGCCTTTGATTTGCTGGTAGAGCGGACTGAAAGAAGGCGTCATGGCGGACCCGTTGTCGTTTGCAGCGGGGCTCGACTGGCTTGTTGGCAGTGGTGATGTGACCATAGGTGTGTGACCTCATACGGCTTGATGCGTATGAGCCACATCTTATCTTATATAAGACATAAGACGAATTTCCAACTCAGGGTTTTCCAGAGTAAACTAGCGACGCATTCTGTGGGGTTCAGCATCCAGATTGAGCTACCCCGGAACCCGGTTTCACAACAACTCTGGAGTCTCACCATGAGCAAAAAGCCCGTCCGTGTCGCCGTTACCGGCGCAGCAGGTCAAATTGGTTACGCAATTCTGTTCCGCATCGCCTCTGGCGAGATGTTGGGCCAGGATCAACCCGTCATTCTTCAAATGCTGGAGGTTCCTTTGGAAAAGCCCCAGGCGGCTTTGCAGGGAGTCATGATGGAACTGCAAGACTGTGCGTTTCCTTTGCTGGTTGGGATGCAGGCGCATTCGGATCCAATGACGGCGTTCAAAGACGCCGATTACGCCCTCCTGATCGGATCGCGGCCCCGGGGACCGGGTATGGAGCGCGCCGAGTTGCTGGCTGTCAATGGTGCCATTTTCACGGAGCAGGGCAAGGCACTGAATGCGGTCGCCAGTCGCGACGTCAAGGTTCTGGTGGTTGGCAACCCCGCCAATACGAATGCCTATATCGCGATGAAGAGTGCGCCTGATCTGCCACGCAAAAACTTCACCGCCATGATTCGCCTGGACCACAACCGTGCCCTGAGTCAGTTGGCCTCCAAAACCGGCAAGGCAGTGGCGGACATCGAGAAGATGGCAGTTTGGGGCAACCATTCGCCGACCATGTACGCTGACTACCGCTTTGCCACCATCAATGGTGCCAGCGTCAAGGAAATGATCAATGACCATGACTGGAACGTTAATACCTTCCTGCCGACCGTTGGCAAGCGCGGCGCCGCCATCATTGCGGCGCGCGGCGTCTCGTCAGCCGCTTCTGCTGCGAATGCTGCTATCGACCATATGCGTGACTGGGCATTGGGCAGCAACGGTAAGTGGGTGACCATGGGTATTCCGTCGGATGGCCAGTATGGTATTCCCAAGGACACCATGTTTGGTTTTGCCGTGACATGTGCAGACGGTGAGTACAAAGTGGTCGAGGGCTTGCCGATTGATGCGTTCAGCCAGGAATGCATCAACAAGACACTCAAGGAACTGCAAGACGAGCAAGCGGGTGTTGCCCATTTGGTGGGCTAAGACGAGTTGCAAGTGCTGCGTGGTCGCGCAGCCGGTTTTGATGCCGGCTGTGCGATTTTTTTGGCGTGGCGCGCTGTTGATTGGACCTGAATTCCTGTCCCCGGCGCATCGACCATCAACTCAATCGGTTCGGGGAGGTGCCATGAAGTCTTTTTTGTTGCTGTCCGTCGCTATGGCAGTGCCCGCAGTGTCATTGCCTCAGGTCGTTCCGTCAGGGCCAGCCCCGGCCAAGGCTGCGGCCTCGACGCCCAAACTGACACCTGGTGTGCGTCGCTCCGCGCTCAAGGTAGTGGAGGAGGTGACGCCGATTGACGATGATGTTCAGTTGAATTTGACTGCGGAAGAACTTGACCTGGCGAAATTGGTCGAGGTCGGCGTGATCCCCTGTGAATTGGGGACGTCCGTCACGATCACACCAAGCGAAAAGAAACCAGGAATGTTTTTGGTTCGGACCAAGAACATGACTTTTCGTATGCATCCGGTAAGCAGCCGCACGGGCGCCATCCGTCTCGAAGATCCCAAAGCAGGGGCGATGTGGTTGCAGTTGGGTAATAAGTCAATGCTGATGAGCCAAAAACTGGGTCAGAGGCTGGCCGACGAATGTATCAGTCCGAGTCAGGCTGTGGTGGTTGAAAATTTGAAGAAGAATCCAGTGCCAAGTATTCTTGATGCGACCCGGGCAACCCCCACCAAATAGTTGGAAAATTGGCCCGACTCATGGGTGCCATACCGCTTTATTGATTTTGATAAGGAGTAATCATGTTGCAGAACTATCGCGTCCACGTCGCTGAACGCGCGGCCCTGGGCATACCACCGTTGCCCCTGTCTTCCAAGCAGACCGGCGAACTGATCGAACTATTGAAAAATCCAAGTCCGGGTGAAGAAGCCACCTTGCTGGATTTGATGACGCATCGCGTGCCCGCTGGTGTCGATGATGCAGCCAAAGTGAAGGCAAGCTATCTTGCCGCTGTTGCATATGGCTCTGAAAAGTGTCCTCTGATCTCACGCGAGAAGGCGACACAGTTGCTCGGGACCATGCTAGGTGGGTACAACGTCAGCCCATTGGTTGGTTTGCTTGATGATCCGACAGTCGGAACCGTTGCAGCCGACGGCTTGAAGAAGACACTGCTGATGTTCGATCAATTCCATGACGTGCAGGAAAAAGCCGAAAAGGGCAATGAAAATGCCAAAGCCGTCCTGCAGAGTTGGGCTGACGCTGAGTGGTTTACCTCTCGTCCAGAAGTTGCACAGTCGATCGCCTTGACCGTTTTCAAAGTCGAGGGTGAGATCAACACGGATGATTTGTCACCAGCACCAGACGCATTCAGTCGTCCTGACATTCCCTTGCACGCTTTGGCGATGCACAAGAATGCGCGGCCAGGTATCGTGCCGGAAGAAGACGGCAAACGTGGTCCGGTCAACTTCATCGCCGATCTCAAAGCCAAAGGCAATTTAGTGGCGTACGTCGGCGATGTTGTCGGTACCGGCTCCTCCCGCAAGTCTGCTACCAACTCCGTGCTGTGGTTCACTGGCGAGGACATTCCGTTCGTTCCGAACAAGCGTTTTGGCGGCGTCTGTCTCGGCTCAAAAATTGCGCCGATTTTTTATAACACGATGGAAGATTCTGGTGCGTTGCCGATTGAACTCGACGTCAGTCGGATGAATATGGGTGATGTGGTCGAGCTTAGGCCTTACGAGGGCAAGGCGTTCAAAGACGGCAAGGTGATCGCTGAATTCAAGGTCAAGAGCGATGTGTTGTTTGATGAGGTGCGCGCGGGCGGCCGCATCCCTCTGATCGTTGGTCGGGGTCTTACGGCCAAGGCGCGCGAGGCTCTGGGCTTGCCCGCAAGCACGCTGTTCCGACTGCCGCAGAACCCGGCAGACACTGGCAAGGGGTTCACACTGGCACAAAAAATGGTCGGTCGTGCCTGCGGCCTGCCAGAAGGGAGGGGCGTGCGTCCTGGCACTTATTGTGAGCCCAGGATGACCAGCGTTGGCTCGCAAGACACAACCGGCCCCATGACCCGCGACGAACTGAAGGACCTGGCTTGTCTGGGTTTCAGCGCGGATCTGGTCATGCAATCGTTTTGCCATACTGCTGCTTACCCGAAGCCGGTGGATGTGAAGATGCATCACGAACTGCCCGAATTCATGAGTACGCGCGGTGGTGTTCCCTTGCGCCCGGGTGACGGCATCATCCACAGCTGGCTGAACCGCATGCTGCTGCCTGATACGGTAGGAACCGGCGGCGATAGCCACACCCGCTTTCCGATCGGCATCAGTTTCCCGGCAGGGTCCGGTTTGGTGGCCTTCGGTGCTGCTACCGGCGTGATGCCGCTTGACATGCCCGAGAGTGTACTGGTGCGTTTCAAAGGAAAGATGCAAACTGGCATCACACTGCGTGATCTGGTCAATGCGATACCGCTGTACGCCATCAAGGCTGGCTTGTTGACCGTTTCCAAACAAGGGAAGAAGAACATTTTTTCGGGACGTATTCTTGAGATTGAAGGCTTGCCCAATCTGAAGGTAGAGCAGGCATTTGAACTCAGTGATGCTTCGGCCGAGCGCAGTGCCGGTGGCTGCACCGTGCATCTGAACAAAGAACCCATCATCGAGTACATCACAAGCAATATCACGATGCTGAAGTGGATGATCGCCTCAGGTTATTCGGATGTGCGTACTCTCAACCGCCGTATCAAGGCGATGCAAGCTTGGCTGCAGGATCCACTGTTGCTCAAGGGTGATGCTGACGCCGAGTATGCTGCCGTCATTGAAATTGACCTCGCTGATATTCATGAGCCCATCGTGGCCTGTCCAAACGACCCGGATGATGTCAAGACCTTGTCCGAAGTGGCGGGCGCCAAGATCGACGAGGTCTTTATCGGTTCCTGCATGACCAACATTGGTCATTTCAGGGCAGCCAGCAAACTGCTGGAGAATAAGCGTGATATTCCGGTAAAACTATGGATGGCCCCACCGACAAAAATGGATGCCAAGCAACTTACAGAGGAGGGACATTACGGCGTCCTTGGGTCTGCCGGTGCGCGCATGGAAATGCCGGGCTGCAGTTTGTGCATGGGTAATCAGGCACAGGTGCGCGAAGGTGCGACCGTGTTCTCCACTTCCACGCGCAACTTCCCGAATCGATTGGGAAAGAACAGCTATGTCTATCTTGGCAGCGCCGAGTTGGCTGCGATCTGCTCCAAACTCGGGCGCATTCCGAGCAAAGCGGAGTACATGGCTGACATGGGTGTCCTGACTGCTGCCAGTGACAAGGTCTATCAGTACCTGAATTTCGACAAGGTCAAGGATTACACCGATGC
>CAITQH010000098.1 GCA_903894475.1 uncultured beta proteobacterium | reverse complement strand
CATGAAGCGCTGTTTGCGGGTAATCCGCCAGCACGCGCGCCGGGCAAGACGCTCTCCGAATTGAAGCAGGGCATTCGCCAGCACATGCAGCGCAAGCATGCTGGCCGTTGATACCAACGTTCTCGTGCGCTTGCTGGCGCGCGATGATGTCAAACAGGCTGCCGCAGCCGATCAGTTTGTGGCAAAAGGGGCGTGGGTTTCACATCTGGTACTGGCGGAGACGGTATGGGTCCTGGAGTCGGTCTACGAACGCACGGCGGTGCAATTGGTGGCAGCGCTTGAACTGTTGCTGGCGCATGAAAGTCTGGTGTTGCAGGACGCCGACACAGTGCGAGCGGCACTAGCCCATTTCCGCGCAAAGAAGGCCTTGGGTTTTTCGGATTGCCTGGTGCTTGAAATTGCCCGCAAGGCAGGGCATCTGCCTTTGGGCACGTTTGACAAGGCGCTGTCCAAACTGAGTGGGGTTCAGAAGTTGTAGTGGTCTCTGGGCAGGCGAGTTCTACCAGCCCTCGCCATTGCCCTCATCGGCGGTTCCGCAAAGGCTTTGTCATTGAGCAGTTGATCAACGCGGCGGTGCAATTTTCTTGTGTGACTCAAGAAATGTCGCGATAATTGAATCGCGACATTGATTTCGGCCAAAATGTCGTAAAAGATGAAATCGCGACAAACATCATGGACACAAGCAAACTGACCGCCCCGATGCAAAACATCCTGGATGTTTTGGCAAATTTCCCCGATGGTGCCAGCATTGCGCAGATCGAAAGCGTCATGGCAGCCCACCCGGCTACCCTGCGTACACTACAGCGTTGGCTGGCTGAACTGATTGAACTTGGACTAGTACGGCGTGACGGTAAAGGACGTGCCAGCCGATATCTGCGGGTTCGAGTAATCTCAGTCGAAGTCCAGGAGAAGATTCAAGCACAGGACGCGACTTCAACTGCGCCGCACATTGCGCTGTCGGTTGCTGGCAAAGAAGTTGCTGTCCACGTAGGTCAGCCGATCATGCTGCGCACGCCGATTGGCTACAACCGGCAGTTTCTGGATACTTACCGGCCCAATCAAACGTTTTATCTGAACGAAGCGCTTCGCGCCGACCTGTTCGCACACGGCAGGGCCGTGGCAGCCAATGAGCCCGCAGGTACTTACGCCCGGCAAATCGCCCATCGGTTGCTGATAGATCTGTCATGGAACTCCAGCCGACTGGAAGGCAACACCTACTCCCTGCTTGAAACTGAGCGACTGCTCTCGGTCGGCCAGGCGGCCGCAGGTAAAGACGCGCTTGAGGCGCAGATGATCCTCAATCACAAGGAGGCGATTGAGCTTTTGATCACTTCGGCAGATGAGATCGGTTTCAATCGATACACTGTTCTCAACCTGCATGCCCTGCTATCAGACAACCTGCTGACTGACCCCACTGCAAGCGGGCGCCTGCGATCCATTGCGGTGGGAATCGGGAAAACCACTTTTGTGCCACTGGAGGGGCCACAGCGCATCGAGGAATGTTTTGATCAAGTGCTGGCCACAGCAGCGTCCATTCTTGACCCGTTCGAACAGGCCTTTTTCGTCATGGTGCATCTGCCTTACCTGCAGCCCTTTGAGGACGTGAACAAACGCGTGTCCCGGCTGGCTGCGAACATCCCGCTTATTCGGAAGAACTTGTGCCCACTGTCTTTTGTAGACGTGTCGCAGCCCCTGTACGTCAGTGCCATGCTGGGCATTTATGAAATCAACCGTACCGAGCTTTTGCGGGATTTGTTCGCCTGGGCTTACAAACGGTCGTGTGCTCGCTACTCAGCTTTTAAACAATCGATCAGCGAGCCCGATCCTTTTCGCATTCGTCACCGTCAGTTGATCGCCGACACCGTCGCCGAAGTGGTACGCGGTGCGTTCGGCAAACAGCAGGCTATTGCCCTCATACGACAACGCGCTCAAGAGCAACTGTCGCAGTCAGAGCGTGCGCGATTCATCGAGATCACAGAGATCCAGCTGATGAGCCTGCACGAAGGAAGCATTGCCCGCTACAGGCTTCGGCCCAGCGAGTATCAAGCGTGGCGAGCGCGCTGGCAATGAGTGACCACAGTGAAACTTCATGCCGCTGCCAGTATGTGAAACGTTGTGGCCATGGCGACTGGTCGAACTTGGCGCTGGTTGACCACCTGCATTTCCACCAAGCTGTAGTTGGACATGGTTTTCAATGTGCGTGACAAGTTGCTCGGACTTCGTCCTGTGACTTTTGCCAGTTCAGCAATCGAATTCGGTTGAATGTCTGAGATGACTTTGAGCAAAGCTCGATTTTCGTCGCTCAACACCTCGGCCAAAGATCGCATCGAAGTAAACCAGACCTTGGGGTCGGTGGGCTTGGGCTTGATCTCACCCTTTGCAATCGACAACATCCGGGCACGAATTTGCGCCTGAGGCAAGATTCCGATGGTGATGGTTTTCATGGTGTTCCTTGTTTCATTTAATCTTTGCCAGAATTAACACTCGATCAACCTCGGCAAAGAAGTCACTGAGCAACTGGTCGGTGAACGCTGACAAAGGTGTACGGCACTCCCTTGTCTGCGATATGTCTGTGTTTGTGGTCATACGCCAAACGTTGTCCGGCAAATTTAAACTTCTTGGGCGGTTTGCTGCCATGGGCATTGTCGTGTCCGAGTATCCGTTTTCCATAGGGTTCGTGTAACGCCAAGGCATAACGAATTCCGTGTGGCACCTCTTTGCTGGGTTCCACTGGCCATGCATCCATCTTCAGCCAATATCCATCACCTTGATCGATCACCGACCCAGCGAGGTCCAACAGATTTTGCAGTCCAGAGTGATCATGCATAATTTATCATATCATCAATTGATATTTATCTGTTTGGCTCGTTCATGGCACCTCTGGCCGTGATTGGGTATTCCGGTCGATCGTGACCGGTCATTCCGGTTTATCGTGACCGATGTCCGGGGCTGGCCTGAACGAGCAGACATGACGCCGTAACTGGCGCTCACGACAGCATCGCAGAATCGATCAAGCGGCGTGCAGGAGCTGCGCATATTTGTCCCAACCGATGCGGGTACAGGCATCGGTCCAGCGAGTATCAAGCGCGGCAAGCGCACTGGAAAAGAGCTGCAGCGTAGTGGCGCAAGCACAGTGATCCACCTTCATGGTGCCTTGATGCCACCGGCGTCAAGCAAAAAAAAGGACCGCACGAGGCGGTCCTTTTGCTGTCCGAAAAACTTCGCTCAGAATTCGTAACGAGCGGTGAGACGAACCGAGCGCGGTGACTGGAACGAAGTCGGGTTGCCGTAGTTCAGGCTGACCCGACCTGGCGCTCCGACTGTCGTTGTTCCACGGCTGAAGTCGTTGATTTCATTGAGCTCACTGGGCTGCTGCGCATTGAAGATATTGAACACGTCAGCTTGTAGAGTCAGCTTGTTCTTGTTGCCCATGTTCATGGTGTAGGCCGCCTGCACATCCAGTGTGTGGTTCCACGGTGTGCGACCTTCACTGCCACGGTCACCCAGCACGGTGACACCGGCAGAGTTCAGGTAGTAGTAGGTGGAAGCCACTGTGTAGTTGGCCGCACCGCCCGGTGTGGTGCTCGGCACAAAACCGATACGGCTCAAGGGGCGCCCTGAAGTGGAGTTAAGGTTGGCCCCGAGACGGATGTTCTCGGTCACGCCGTAGGTGCCATACAGCTTGATGGCATGCGTGCGGTCGTTGGGCAGATAACCATCAGAGCCATGCGTGAAGGTACCAAAGTCGAAGTCCTGGCTAACGCCGGCGTCTTCCTGATTGATGGTCGAGTTGACATAGCCTTCAGCTGTGCCCTTGCTGCGCGAGTAGGTGTAGGAACCTGCCAGCCCCCACTTGCCGTCAAACGCCTTCTCAAACGAGAACTCCAGCGCGTCGTAGGTTCGCGTGTAAAGTGCCAGACCGGTTGCAGCACCGGGAATCGTGACTGGGACCAGAACGCCGTCGTTCTTGACATCCATCATCAGGCTGACGTCACGACCGGGATTGACCAACTGGCAACCTGCCATCGTGCCAGGGTCAAAGCTGGGGTAGCCATTGGCCTTCATCCAGATGCCAACGGATGCCGGATCACACCAGTCGTCCATGCCGTTGTTGATCTTGCGGTGGGTGTACTTGACGCCTGCCATCCAGCCCTTGGCGATGGCCTTCTGGAAGCCCAAAATGTATTCGTCCTGCGACATCGGGCTCAGGTTGATGTCGGCAATGGTTGCTGGCAATGCAAGCGCGCCATCGCTAACCACCGTTGTCGACCCAATTTGCACCAAATTGAGTGGTTTGGCCGTAACTGGATCCCGTCCAGTGAACGTGTAGAAAGCTTCTGTCGATTTCTCACCGCGGGTGGCGCGGATGTTCGTGTTGGAAGCGACAGGGATGAAGTAGCGACCCGCGTTGCCATACACCTTGAGTGAAGAATCGCTATTCAAATCCCAGGAGAATCCCACCCGTGGCGCGAGCAGATTGTCTTTCTTGATAAAGCTTTCGTTGTCGCCGTTCATGTTATTGAACGACTCCCAGCGCAGACCGCCGTACAGCAGCAGGTTCTTCTCTATCTTCCAACTGTCCTCGACGTAATACGCTTTGTTCTCCACTGCGTAAACACCACTGGTGCTGTTGGCTTCCCGCAGACGCACGTAGAGCGTGTCTTTAGGCAGCACTACGCCTTTTACCGCAGTCTTGCCGTCTGCTTGGAATTCACGAAAGTACTGACCCCCGGAATACGATGACCCACCGGCTTCTGCCGAAACAAATTTCTGATTGTCGATACCGGCACGGATGGTGTGATTACCCAGGGTGTAGTCGAGGTCAAAGCGGTTGGAAGTGCGGGTGTCGCTGTCGGTCGGCGGTGCCGCTGGGTCGCGGCCGGGCAGACCCGGGAAGGGCTCATTCCAGCAACCGGCGTAAGTCGTTCCCGGAAGAATATAAACGGTCGGGCAATTCGCGCCAGCAGTGCGCGCACCGGTGGTGAGCGGTTGCTGGTAGTTCACGCGGCCAACCAGTGCCGAGACCGTCAGGTTGTCTGTCAGGTAACCCGTGTATTTGCCAATCGTGACGTCGCCGCCATAGGTCTGGGTGCTGGATTTTCCAGCGCCATCATGGCTGGTGCTGTATGCCGCAGCATTGGTGTAGTCAACAATCCCGACCTCTTTCTTGTTGTTGATTGCTGTGAGTTCGAAGCGGTGCTGGTCGTTGGGTGTGAAGTCGAGCTTGAGCAAGCCATTGGGCTTCGTCGCTGTCAGAGTTGTGCTCTGGTTTTGACCGAATTGGTCGCTGGTGTTATTAGTGGCTTCAACCAGGCCAAAAATGAAGAGTTTGTCCTTGATGATTGGGCCACCGCCATAGACGTTGGTGCTGAAGGTCGACCTCGTATCGGCTGCACCGAAGTAGGTGTAACCCTTGCCAGCCGCCTCTGGCTCGTTATCCTTGACGTTTTGACCCTTGGAGCGCAGTGAGGCTGGCTCCCAGTACATGGAAACGCCACCCTTCCATTCGTTGGTACCGCGCTTGGTGGCCAGGCTGATCACGCCGCCCAGTGAACGGCCGTATTCAGCGCCATAGCCACCAGTCTTGATCTGCTGTTCAGCAATCGCGTCAAAAGGCAGATTGGCATAGGACAGGAAATTGCGGATGTTGGTTACGTCGTAACCATTGATGTAATAGCCGTTTTCAGCCACCGACGCACCACCGAAGGATGGAATGCCGCCATCACCCTGTGGCCGCCAAGCTGAATGTGCAGTGATTCAGCCGGAGTGAATCTGCATTTTCTTCTGACTCCGTCTTCTTCCAAAGATCGTCTCTGACGCGTCTTCTTGGGGTCGTTCTGCGTTT
>CAITQH010000097.1 GCA_903894475.1 uncultured beta proteobacterium | reverse complement strand
GGCGACGATTTTCATGAAGGTGCTGTCCAGTGCCATGCCGGCATCGGCGTCAAAGACCGAGGTGCAGCTCTCGCCACGGAAGTCGGTCGAGACCACTTTCGCGTTGGTATAGCCGAGCACGCCTTTCATGGCACCCTCGCTGGCGGCCTTCATGGCGGCGCAGACTTCGGCGTAGCTGGCCGGCTTTTCGAGCTCAACCGTGAGGTCCACCACGGACACATCGCTGGTCGGTACGCGAAAAGACACGCCGGTGAGCTTCTTGTTCAACTCAGGAATCACCACACCCACTGCCTTGGCCGCGCCAGTGCTTGATGGGATGATGTTTTCCAGAATGCCGCGGCCACCACGCCAGTCTTTGTTGGACGGGCTGTCCACCGTTTTCTGCGTGGCGGTGGCGGCGTGTACGGTGGTCATCAGGCCGCGCTTGATACCCCAGGTGTCGTTCAGCACCTTGGCTACCGGGGCCAGGCAGTTGGTGGTGCAGGACGCGTTCGAGATGATGGTCTGGCCGGCATAGGTGTTGTCGTTGACGCCAAACACGAACATCGGTGTGTCGTCCTTGCTGGGGGCCGACATAATGACCTTTTTGGCACCGGCAGTGATGTGTTTTTGCGCCGCTTCCTTGGTCAGGAACAGCCCCGTAGCGTCGATCACGATGTCAGCGCCGATTTCGCTCCACTTCAGCTCTGCCGGGTCTTTGATGGCCGTCAGGCGAATCTTCTTGCCGTTGACGATCAGGTTGCTGCCTTCGACGGCAATGTCACCCTTGAAGCGGCCATGCACCGAATCAAATTGCAGCATGTAAGCCAGGTATTCCGGATCGAGCAGGTCGTTGATGCCGACAATTTCAATGTCCTTGAAGCTCTGTGTGGCAGCGCGAAACACGATGCGCCCGATGCGGCCAAAGCCGTTGATACCAATCTTGATTGTCATGATTTCTCCAGTGTTAAAACTCAAAACTCAAACTATCGTCATTGCGTCCCAGGTTTGTCATTGCGTCCCCGGATCAGGTCCGGGGTTTCAGCACCCGCAATCCATGATGCGCGCGTCTGGATGCCGGATCATGTCCGGCATGACAAGCTTTTATGACTTCCGCAAAACCTTTTCCACCGTGTCAGCCACATTCTCCGGCGTAAAGCCGAAGTGCTTGAACAGGACTGGCGCCGGCGCAGACTCGCCAAAGCTGTCAATGCCAACGACTGCCGCGCAGCCGTACTTCCACCATCCTTCAGTGACTCCCATCTCGACTGCGATGCGGGGCACGCCAGCAGGCAGCACGGAAATTTTATAGGCCGCGCTTTGCCGGTCAAAAGTGGTGTTGCTTGGCATCGAGACCACGCGCACAGCAATTTTTCGGCGGGCCAGAAGTTCCTGCGCCTTCAGAGCCAACTGAACTTCGGAGCCAGTCGCAATGATGACGGCCTGGGTTTTCTTCCTCAGGCCGACCTCGCTGGGTTCGGCCAGCACATAAGCGCCCTTGCTGATGTCGCCCAGGCTGGACTTGGGTGCGTAATAAATGTTTTGCCTCGAGAGCAGCAGGGCCGTGGGCCGGTCCTTGTTCTGCAGCGCCACGCTCCAGGCAACGGCGGTCTCGGCCGTATCACCCGGGCGCCAGACGTCCAGGTTTGGAATCAGGCGCAGTGAGGCGGCGTGCTCAATCGACTGGTGTGTCGGGCCGTCTTCGCCCAGGCCGATGGAGTCGTGCGTAAACACATGCACGACGCGCAGCTTCATCAGGGCGGCCATGCGGATGGCGTTGCGACTGTAGTCGCTGAAGGTCAGGAAGGTGCCGCCGTAGGGTATGTAGCCACCGTGCAGGGCGACGCCGTTCATGATGGCTGCCATGCCGAACTCGCGTACGCCGTAGTTGATGTGGCGTCCCCCATTGCTCTGACCGGTAAAGTCAAAGCGCAGATTGGGCGTGCTCCTGGTGTTGGTCAGGTTCGAGCCGGTCAGATCGGCCGAGCCGCCCAGCAGTTCAGGCAGGGCTGCGGTGAACGCCTCCAGTGTCAGTTGTGAAGCCTTGCGAGAGGCTACGGTTTCCGCCTTGGTGTGGGCGGCCACGGCCGTGTCAACTGCCACCTGGTTGAAGTTCTTCGGCAACTCACCCTTCATGCGCCGTGTCAGTTCTTTGGCGAGTTCAGGGTGTGCGGTTTTGTAGGCGGCGAATTTCTCGTTCCAGGACTTTTCTGCTGCCGCACCCGCAACCTTGGCGTCCCATGCTGCGTAGACCTCTTTCGGGACGACAAAAGCCGGGTACGGCCAGCCCAGCGCGGCGCGGGTCAGTGCGATTTCTTCGGCACCCAGCGGTTCGCCGTGCGCTTTCGCTGTATTGGCGCGGTTCGGGCTGCCCTTACCGATGCTGGTTTTGCAGATGATCAGGGTCGGCATCTCAAGCGACTGCTTGGCCTCGGCGATGGTGCGAGCCACCAGATCGGCGTCATGGCCGTCAATCGGGCCCAGCACCTTCCAGCCGCAAGAGACAAAGCGCAGGGCTGTGTTGTCGATAAACCATGGCGCCACAGGACCGTCAATCGAAATGCCGTTGTCGTCGTACAGGGCAATCAACTTGCCCAGTTTCCAGGCGCCAGCCAGTGCCGCGGCTTCGTGGCTGATGCCTTCCATCAGACAGCCGTCACCCATGAAGGCGAAGGTGTGGTGATTGACCACATCATGGCCGTCGCGGTTGAATTCCTTGGCCAGCAGTTTTTCTGCCAGTGCCATGCCAACAGCATTGGTGATGCCCTGGCCGAGTGGCCCGGTGGTGGTCTCCACGCCCGGTGTCACACCGACCTCGGGATGGCCCGGCGTCTTGCTGTGCAACTGGCGAAACTTCTTCAGTTCACCGATCGGCAACTTGTACCCAGTCAGATGCAGCACCGCGTACAGCAGCATCGAGCCGTGGCCGTTGGAGAGTACGAAGCGGTCGCGATCAAACCAGTGGGGGTTGGCCGGATTGTGTTTGAGTTGTCGCTGCCAAAGCGCTACGGCCATGTCGGCCATGCCCATCGGTGCACCCGGATGGCCCGAGTTGGCGGCCTGCACCGCGTCCATGGTCAGTGCGCGAATCGCGTTGGCCAGGTCGGCAGGGGTGGCGCCGCTTCGTTGTTCTGTATCAGCCATCTGTGCCAACTCCGGATTTGTACTTGGGTAAGGGTAAACGCGGTATTTTACCGGGCTCAAGGGCGTGGTCGTGTTGAGCTATGCTAGCAATCATTCGACGCACCGAGGCCATCAATTCAACTTGCCATGCCGGACCCAGCATTTGTCGTCCCGGACATGATCCGGGATTCAGTGGTGCGCACACCCTGGATTGCGGGTCGTGGCCCGCAATGACAAAACAGTGGGCCGGAATGACAAAACAATGGGCCGCAATGACAACTCCCGGGAAATCCATATGAGCAAACTATTTTCACCCTTGCACCTGCCTTCGCCACGAGGGGGGCTGACGCTGTCCAATCGCATCGTCGTGGCGCCCATGTGCCAGTATTCGGCGCAGGAAGGCGTGGTGGGCGACTGGCACTTGATGCATTGGGGCAACCTGCTCAACAGCGGCGCCGCCATGTTGACTATTGAGGCGACTGCGGTTTTGCCGGAAGGACGCATCACGCCCAATTGCATCGGTCTGTGGGATGAGCGCACCGCGGCGGCGCTGGCCGATACCCTGCAGCGCGCGCGTCAACTGGCACCACCCATGGCTGTTTGTATTCAACTGGCTCATGCCGGCCGAAAGGCGTCCAGCGCCCTGCCGTGGCAGGGGGCACAGTTGCTCAAGCCCGAGCAAGGTGGCTGGGAAACGTTTGCACCTTCGGCCCTGGCCTATCTGCCCAGTGAAGCAGCGCCGACAGCCTTGACGCTGGCAAGAATGGATCAGATCAGGGATGCTTTTGTCGCAGCGGC
>CAITQH010000096.1 GCA_903894475.1 uncultured beta proteobacterium | reverse complement strand
CGATGCCGCCCACTACACGGCGGCACAGCGTCAGACCATTATTGAGTCGTACCCGGCGCACGAGCGGGATGCGCGAACGCGGGGCATTCCCTCTCTCGGCAGCGGCAGGGTGTTCCCAGTCGCACGAGAATCAATCGCGCTGCAATCGTTCCAGATCCCCGACCATTGGCCGCAAATATGTGGCTTGGACTTCGGGTGGGATCACCCCTCAGCAGCCGTCAGGTTGGCTTGGGATAGGGATAGCGACACGATCTACGTCATTGCGTGCCATCGGGCGCGTGAGCGCACCCCTGCGATGTTCGCAACCGATGTGCGTCCTTGGGGTGACTGGCTACCGTGGGCTTGGCCACACGACGGGTTGCAGCACGACAAAGGGTCGGGCGAGCAGCTGATGGCGATGTACCGCGCTAACGGACTGAAAATGCTTCCCATTCGAGCGCAATACGCCGACGGCAGCAGTGGCGTAGAGGCTGGAGTGGCTGACCTGCTCGACCGAATGCAGTCGGGTCGGTTTAAGGTGTTCAGTCATCTCAATGATTGGTTTGAGGAATTCGGCCTGTACCACCGCAAAGAGGGATTGATCGTGAAAGAGAACGACGACCTCATGGCGGCAACCCGCTATGCGGTGATGATGATCAGGCACGCAGTGATCAAAATCGGTAAAAAACAACAGTTCGCGGCGTTCAGTGCGCCACAACCGCAAGGGTGGATGGGTTAAATGACACAGCAGTTGATCAACGTCGGCACGGTCGGCAACGACGGTACTGGCGACACAGCGCGACTGGCGTGGCAGAAGGGAAACTCAAACTTCACTGACCTTTATTCGCAGGTGACCGCGGCAGTTCTCTACACGCAAGGCGGCACGAACTCGGTATCGCGAACCGTTACGAGCAAACTACAGGAAACGGTATCGGTTAAGGATTTCGGAGCAATTGGCAACGGCACCGCGGACGATACGCAAGCATTCGTCAACGCAGTTGCTGCGTCCAATTCAATCTACATCCCGAACGGCACGTACAAGATCACTGGCACGATCACAACCAGCAGCGCCGATACGTTCATTGGTGCAGGGCGCAGCGCGACAATCATTGCACCCACCGGCAACTTTGACGTATTCAGTTGGACGGGGAGCGCGACGGGCGGCGGTATTCGCAGCCTGTATATCAACGGGTCGGGCATGAGCGGCGGCAACATTGTTTCAATGGTGGGCCAAACCCGTTGGTCGATGAGCGATGTCACTATCGCGGGTGGCTACAACGGCGTCCTGATTCAGGATCAAAACGTAGCCTCTCTGCAGAATGTCTGGATCAATGGCTTGACGGGCGTGTATGGCATCAAAATTTATGGCAGCACGACCGCCAGCTCAAACGTCTGCGATTTGGACAACATTCAGATCGGGTTTGCCACCAACACCATATCCAGTCCGACCGGCATCATTGTGGATTCTGGTGTGCAGACGGTGGACATTCGTCACGTTGCGATTGCAAAAGGCTATCGCGGCCTTGCCATCACCAACACGCTGAATTACACCAACAGCCCTGCATTTGTCACTGCTTTCGACTTGCAAGCCGAAAACACGTATGACAGCGGCCTCTACATCGACGGCGGCACAGCACAGACTGAAAACCATTTCTTCAATGCGCTGTATTGCGGTGGCAGCTTGTCATCGGCTGGCGTCTACCTGAGCGACGGCGTTGCTTCAGCACCGAGCGTGCAAAACGTCCAAATCATCGGTGGCCAGATCGGCAACAACAACCAGCAGGGTATCTATTGCGCTGGCTCATACGTCAAAGTGATTGGCAGTCACATCTTCAACAACAGTAAGGCGGGGTCGGCGTCTTACCCGGGCGTGCAGGTAGTAGGCCGTGCTGCGTCATTCAATCGCGGCTTCACCATGACGGGCTGTCTGTCAGGCCAGTGGGTCGGATACAGCTCGCAGCTGACTAGTTACGGGTTGCAGATTGATGCGAACTGCGTGGCTTACAGCGCCGTGTGTAACGATTTCCGACTGAACGTCACGGGCGATTACCTCGATACCGCCGCCGATAGCACATCAGTGATACTGGGCAATGCGGAAGCAGCCACGACCGGAAGTAAAATTCCGGGGCCATTGCGTATTGCCGCTGGTAACGCGGTTCCTGCTGGCGGTTCTGCATCGGTTGCACTTACTGGATCAACCACTGCCGCCTTGGGCGTCTATTTCGGATCAGGCGTACCTACGGTGTCGGCAGCGCAGGGCAGTTTGTATCTGCGAACGGACGGTTCCAGTACTAGCACTCGGGCCTACATCAATACGAACGGCACGACGGGCTGGACAAATGTCACGACTGCAACTTAAGGGAATCTGATGAATTTACGTTGCGATTCCACAGAGTTTACGCAGGACAACACCCGGGCGACTGCGGACGATCTTGTCCCCGCCTACGTTTCACCGCTTCAGGCCGCGCCTTTGTTCGCGCCTGAAGCCACTAGCCTTCAACGCAACGGCCCGAACCGCGTGGTCGGGGCAAACTGGTATCCGTAAATGGCAACTGCAGACAATATGTCGGCCACTGGTGAGCAAGAAATTCTCACCGAATGTCGGGAGCGATTCCGTCTCGCACTGGCTGCTGAGACTGAAAACCGTGTTGAGGCATTGACCGATATTCGTTTCGCGAATGGCGTACAATGGCCAATTGACATCAAACGTGATCGAGATATTGACGGGCGACCGTGCCTAACCATCAACATCACGGATGCAATGGTGCGACGAGTCACCAACAACCTGCGCGAGAACCGACCGCGGATCAAATACCATCCGGTCGGCGATGGGGCTGACGTTCAGAAGGCGAAAGTTCGTACCGGGTTGGTGCGGCACATTGAAGAGGCTTCCAACGCCGAATACGCCTACGACTGCGCTCTAGAATCCAGCGTTCGCGGTGGCTGGGGCTACATCCGCGTGGGTTCCAAATACGTGGAAGAACGGTCGTTTGACCAAGATCTGACCATTGAAGCGGTACGTAATCCGTTCACAGTCTACCTCGACCCCAATAGCCAAGCCCCAGACGGCTCAGATGCGGCGTGGTGCGTGGTGTCTGAACTGATACGCCGGGAAGACTATCGGCTGCGCTACGGGGCTATAGACTCGACTGGCTGGAGCTACATGGGTGACGGCGACAATCAGCAGGATTGGGCGAACAAAGAGGAAATTCGCATTGCAGAGTACTGGCGGATTGTTCCCAAAATGGCAACGCTCCATTTACTGAGCGACGGATCAACGCGGTTCGCAGACGAGCTACCCCGGGCTGAATCAATGGAACAGGCCGGTATTACGAGCATTCGCACCCGACTGGTGCTGCGAAAGACCGTCGAATGGCATCTGGTCAGCGCGACGAAGGTGTTGGACAGCCGCGACTGGCCGGGAAAATTCATCCCAGTCGTCCCGGTCTATGGGCGTGAAGTCGATCTGAATGGCAAAGTGGTACGCAAGGGCATGGTGCGCGACCTGCGCGACATTGCGCGAATGTACAACTATTCCATGACGGCCAAAACGGAAGTCTATGCTTTGATGCCCAAGGCGCCGTGGTTAATTGCTGAGGGCCAGATGGAAGGGCATGAGGCCGCATGGCGGGATGCTAACCGCAAACCGATTGTGGCCCTGCCCTACAAGCCGACTATCGGGCCGAACGGCGAACTAATGCCGCCGCCGCAGCGCCAACCACCACCGCAACCCAATGCCGGGTTCGCTG
>CAITQH010000095.1 GCA_903894475.1 uncultured beta proteobacterium | reverse complement strand
GGCGTTCTCGGTGTTCTGCGCAATGCTCGACGTCATCTGCTCGATGGAAGCACTGGTCTCTTCAACCCCGGCGGCTTGTTCGCTGGAGGCCTGGGAGAGCGACTGCGAGGTGGCGCTCACCTCTTCCGAAGCACTGGCCAGCGCCTGGGCGCCGCTGTTCACGTCCGAGACTACCTGGGAGAGCTTGTCTACCATGGTCTTCATCGCAAACAGCAGGCTTGTTTCGTCTTTCGGATGCGTCACGACCTTGACCGTCAAGTCGCCCTCTGCCACCCGCGCCACCATCTCGCGTGCGTAGTCTGGCTCACCGCCGAGCTGTTTGAGAACGCTGCGAATAATCCACCAGGCAATGGCGATGGCGAGCAAGGTGGCGATGGCACCAAGAATGCTGAGCAGGCGAGAGGCGCTGACGGCCGCTTCCCCGGCTCCCTTGCCGGCCTTGTCCATGACGTCAGTCTGAAACTTGATCAGTTCATCGACCGCGGCGATGTAGTTGGACTGCGTGTTGCGGAGCGAACCCTGCATCAGGGGGGCTAGATCCGCCGTCTTGCCGGCCTTGAGCAGCTCAAGAAACTTGTCCTGGTCTATCACATAGGCGTTGCGAGCATCCTTGATTTTCTTCAAAATCTCCCTGCCCTTCTCAGACTTGATTGTTCCGTCAAGCTTTTCCAGTCTGTCGGTTATGGTCTTGCGCTCGGGAGCGATCGCATCCACCGCCTTCTGCTGCTCGCTGCCGCTAAACAACGCCGCGTTGCGCAGGTTGCGGGCAATGACATTGATGGACCGAATAATCTCGTTGGCCTGCACGGTCTTGGGAAACCGGTCATTGGTCATCATCTGGATGTCACTGTTAAGTGCCGATATGTCGGTAATCGCAATCACCGTTGTGATGATCATCATGATCACGATGACCGCAAAGCCCATGCCCAGTCGAACGCCCAGTTTCATGTTGGTAAACATTTCAGCGACTCCTCAAGTTTTCATCGAACAAATATGAAATCATGCGACCATCAAGGCCGCGCTTGGATTTGATTTCGGGGCGCTCGCAGGCGCGCCCATGGTGGCCTGTCGCACCAGCGCCGGCACATCCAGGATGAGTGCCACATCGCCGTTGCCCAGGATGGTCGAGCCACTGATGCACTTGACCTGGTTGAACATCGGTGCCAGCGGCTTGATGACCGTCTGGAACTCACCGAGCAGGGTATCGACCACCAGACCGGCCTTCTGACCGGCGTGCTTCAAAACCACAATGTTCTCGCGCCGGGTCGGTTCGCCCTCGACCACGAAGAGTTCGCGCAGCCGGATAAAAGGCAGAATCTGGCCGCGCAGATCGGTGTAGTCATGCCCGGGCTCGGCCGCATAGGCCACACATTCGTCGATCATGTCCAGCGGAATGGCAAAGACCGACTGGCCTACTTCGACCAGAAAGCCGTCGATGATCGCCAGCGTGAGCGGCAGGCGCACCGTGACCGTGGTGCCCACACCCTCCTGGCTGCTGACGCTGACGTTGCCGCGCAGCGCCGTGATGTTGCGCTTGACCACGTCCAGCCCGACCCCGCGCCCGGACAGGTTGGTGACCTTCTCGGCGGTGGAGAAGCCGGGCTCGAAGATCAGCGCGTAAGTCTCGGACTCGCTCAGGCTGTGGCCTGCTGGCACCAGACCGCGCTCAATGGCCTTGGCCAGGATGCGCTCGCGCTTCAGGCCCCCACCGTCGTCGCTCACCGTGATCACGACCGAGCCGGAGTCGTGATAGGCGTTCAGTGTGACGCTGCCCTGGGCCGGTTTGCCGCGGGCGGCGCGCAACTCGGCCGACTCGATGCCGTGATCCATGGAGTTGCGCACCAGGTGCATCAGTGGGTCACCGATCTTCTCGACCACCGTTTTGTCAAGTTCGGTCTCTTCACCCTTGACCAGCAAACCGATGTCCTTGCCGATTTCGCGTGAGACGTCGTGCACCACGCGCTGGAAGCGGTTGAAGGTGGCGCCAATCTTGACCATGCGCAGCTGCAGTGCGCTGTCACGCACCTCTTCGACCAGGCTG
>CAITQH010000094.1 GCA_903894475.1 uncultured beta proteobacterium | reverse complement strand
TTTGTGGAGCGCCGCTCATTTAGCCTGTTGGCTCTCCATGAAGCTGCCGCCCGGTTGGCGGCGGCCAATCCACATTGCTGACGCTGGCGGCCGAGAACCAGTTGACAGCAGGGCAGCGTTAAGAGTCGTTCGCCATGGTCAGCTTCCGGGTAAGCCGACCGCTTGAGTCGCTGCGCCAACTGGTGACGGTCTTGCTCAGCTTAGCCAGTGACGCTATTCAGTGCCCAAAATGTTATCTTTAGATGGGCGCTCAGCGGTGCTGGATGCGCCATCAATTACACAAGGCTCGTGTTAAGAAAGTTCCTGAAGCTCCCCGGAAATATCAACCCTACTGCCACATCAACCAACTTTGTTCATGACGTCTCCTTTTCACATTTCGGTGTCGAATGTCAGTGGTGGCCGGTGACTGGTATAGGCATCCATCGGCCACAGACCCGCGATTTTCAGGCCCGTCAATCTGAAAGGAGAACCCACATGAACTACGGCATCGTTCATTACTTCCCAGGTGGTAACCAGGCGCAGTACGAGGCGTCCATCGCAGCGGTGCATCCCGGCAGAGACATTCCACCACAGGGGCAAATCTTCCACGCGGCTGGTCCATCTGATGGTGGCTGGACCATCATGGTCGTTCACGACTCCAAGAAGAGTTGGGAGAATTTTCGCGATGAAACTCTGATGCCCAGAATGCGGAAGGGCATCGTTGGTGGTTTTCCCACGCCACCGGAAGAGAAGACCTTTGAAGTCCACCACCTTCTGAACTAGCAGATGGTTCAACGCCCGTCGCCTGCTGGTCCGCGAGGCCGATATTGGCTGATACAAGTTTCTTCATCAAGCCAATGACCACGGATGAGATGCGCAAGCCGCGGCCCAACTTTGTGGATCCTCACACAATTGCAACTGAAGGACGGTTATGCAAGTTGACCTCGCCGAAACAGCCAACATCGAAAAACTGATTTCCAGAGTTGGTGCCGGCTTGGATCAATTCCTGAAATTTGAGCATCAGGACTGCTGGCAATCTGAGACCCAATGGCGCGAGTGCCTTGATGTGGCCTTGCCCAGCCAGGGTGTTGGAATTGACCAGATCGTTGATGATCTGGTTGCACACGTTATTCCGAACGGCTCGGCGATTTCCAAACCTGGCTTCACTTCCTTCATTACGACGGGGCCAACAAGTGCATCCGTGTTGGCCTCAACCGCCGCCAGCATCGCAGCCCCCCAGCGCTACAGCCTGACCGCATTCAACCTGCTGGAAGATCTATCACTTCGCTGGCTGGCATCCATGTGCCACATCGGCCACATGCAGGGTGTCTACAGCAGCGGCGGGTCTGTTGCCAACTTGCTTGCCCTTGGGGCGGCAAGGCAGTTTGCCTTTGAGAAACTTGGGCACGATGCCGGTGCCTATGGGGTTCCCAGACCGGTTCATGTTTACGCCAGTGCAGAGTCGCACCATACGATTCAACGATCCGCTGGCGTGCTGGGGATTGGCCGCCGGGCCATACAAATCATCGCGTGCGACAGGCACGGCCGGATGCGGGTTGATGCGCTACGGGCTGCTATCCAAAATGACCGCAGTTCCGGAATTGTGCCGATGGCGATTGTCGCTTCTGCCGGCACAACGAATACTGGAGCTATCGATCCATTGAAGGAACTTGGAGAGATTGCCAAGGAGAACGGCATCTGGTTTCATGTGGATGGCGCATATGGTTTGCCGGGAATTCTGGACGAACGCATCCGTCACTTGTATGAGGGTCTGGAGATGGCCGACTCGGTCATCGTTGATCCACATAAGTGGTTGGGAGCGGCAGTTGGCGTTGCTGCAACATTTGTGCGTGATCGCCAACTGTTGTATCGGGCGTTCACGCAGGAGCCAGCCGATTATCTGGAAGGTGCGATCAAGCAGGAGACTGCGGCAGCACCAGGAATTGAGCACTCCATGGATGATTTTGGTGTGCCCTATTTCGATTACGGCGTGGAATTGAGTGCCCCTTGTCGAGGAGTCATTGTGTGGGCCATGATTCGTGAGATCGGTGTCGAGGGAATGACACAGCGTGTGAAGCGCCACAACGATATGGCTGCCTATATCGCGACGGCTGCTAAAGAACACCCTAATCTGGAATTGTTGCTTGCGCCCACACTATCGATTTGCTGCTTTCGGTATGTCGCGCCAGGCATCGATGATCTCGATTTCTTTAACAGGCAGTTGCACCGAAGGTTGATTCGGGAAAATCAGAATTTGCCAAGCACCACACAGGTCAATGGCAAATTGGCTTTGAGACCATGCTTTGTTGGAGCGCGAACAAACCATGCTCAGGCGGAAGCACTTTTGAAAGACGTTTTGCGCATTGGACAAGACCTGGTTGAGGAACTGCGCCATAGGGCAAATTGACTGGTCTGAACGGCCGGTATAGAGCCAACAGTTTTGAAAGTTGACTGTCTCGTGGGTGTCTTCTGGAGCCGGCGAGACGAAAGCCGTGGGTGGCCGCTTGTCATTCTTGACAGCGATCAGATCCTTCAGACTGCCTACTCCTAAGCTGACAATCAGACTGGCGGTCGCAGTCAAAACGCAGGAGAGTCGAATTCCTTTCAACTACAAGGAATTCATCATGGAAGAATCAAGCAACAAGTCACACCACGAACCCTGGAACAAGGGCAAACTCGTGGGCCAGAAGGCGCCATTCAAGCTGAAGGATATCTGGGCTATCCGGGTGCGATTGCAACTCGAACATCGAGTCAGGGAACTGGCTATGTTCGACTTGGGACTCGACAGTAAGCTGCGGGCTTGCGATCTGGTCAAGCTCAAGGTTCGCGACATCTGTCATGGCGAGCGGGTGGCAGCGCGCGCCATCATCATGCAGCAAAAAACTTCCCGACCGGTGCAATTCGAGATCACCGAGCCAACCCGGGAAGCGGTAAGCACGTGGATCAAAGATGCCCAACTTCGATCTGAAGACTTCCTGTTTCCGAGTCGAATACACCACTCCCCGCATCTGGGAACCCGTCAGTACGCGCGCATCGTGGACGGCTGGGTGGAGCAAATTGGTTTGGACCCGGCGGCCTACGGAACACATTCCATGAGGCGCACCAAGGCATCGCTCATCTACCGGCGCACCAAAAACCTGCGTGCCGTACAACTTTTACTTGGCCATGCCAAGATCGAGAGCACGGTCAGGTACCTTGGAATTGAGGTAGATGAC
>CAITQH010000093.1 GCA_903894475.1 uncultured beta proteobacterium | reverse complement strand
GGCCACGCAGGCCTCAAAGCCCGGCTCGACAGCGACCTACAGGCCGCGTGTTACGCACCCGCCACGGGGTCGCCGGGCTGGCTCAGCGGGCAGCGACTGCGGCTTAGGGCTTTGCCAGCAAGAAGCTCAGCGGAATCTCCACCCGGGCCGACCAGTCGGCTTCGGTGTGTCCGGCACCGGCAAAAATACGGCTTTGCCAATGAGCTGGGTCATAGCCCGTTTCGCGGCCGATTTCGTCGACCACCGCCTGGTGAACGCCATAGACAGCATCCAGCCCGGTGGTGCCGTGGTCCATGTAAAAACGACGCGTATTCGCCTTGGGCAGGTGGCCTTGCAGGTAATGGAAGGCTGCCAAGGGCAAGCTGGCATTTTGCAACCGGTCCGGCGTGCCCCATTTGCTGGGCCGCCCTACCCAATGCGTGGACAAAGCGGCGGCCCCGCCAAATACCTGAGGGTATTCGCACAAAGCGTAGATGGAAATCATGCCTCCCATGCTGGAGCCCATGATGAAGGTGCCGGCCGGCTCACGCACTGTGGCGTAGCGCTGGTCGATGGCAGGTTTGAGCTCTTCCACAATGAAGCGCAGGTATCACCAACGTGCTCAATGCGGGTCTGCACGCCATGGAAATCCGGCTACCGCAATACATGGCCATCTGCTTTGGCGGCAAGGCGGCGGTCGCGTTGCAGGCACATGTCGAATCGACATAATGTCCGTATTTAACGGACACATGGTAATACAATGATCCGCCATGGAAAGCCAATACAGAGCGATCATTCGCCAGAAGATCATTGATGCCCAAGCGGCCGTGTTGCCATCGCTAACGCGCCGGGATACCTGGCTGCCCGCCGTCAAGGGCAAAGCCACGGCGGTCATTGGCATGCGCCGTGCTGGCAAGACCAGCCTGCTGTGGCAACTTCTTGCCGACCGGGTTGCGGCTGGTACCGAGCGCGATGGGCTGCTCTATTTCAGCTTTGAGGATGAACGCCTCGCCGGGATGACGGTGCAGGATCTTGACCTCCTGGTCGAGGAGTTTTATCGTTTGAATCCCGTTTGGCGGGATGCCCGACGGGCCAGTTTCTTCCTGGACGAAGTCCAGATGGTGCCCGGTTGGGAGATGTTCGCCCGTCGCCTGCTCGACAGTGAGAACGTCGAGCTGTTTCTTTCTGGATCTTCGGCACGCCTGCTTTCGCGCGAGGTCGCCACCAGCATGCGCGGGCGCGCCATGGAAGCGGTTGTGTCGCCGTTCAGCTTTCGCGAGATGCTGCGCCACGCTGGGCGCGAACCAGAGACAGCGACTGATCGTCTGACAAAGGCAAAGCGCTCGCAACTCGAACGCGACCTACTCGACTACCTGGCGCATGGAGGCTTTCCCGAAGCCCAGGGCCTGGACGAGCGCAACCGGTGCGAACTGTTGCGCACCTACGTCGATGTTGTGTTGCTAAGGGATGTCATCGAGCGTCACAACCTCAGCCAGCCCCAGGTGTTGCGCTGGATGGTGCAGCAGCTTCTGGGCAATGCGGCCGGGACGTTTAGCATCAACAAGTTCCATGTTGATCTCAAATCCCGTGGTGTGGCCGTTGCCAAAGACACTCTGCACAGTCTGCTGACCCACCTTGAAGATGCCTTTCTGCTGACAAGCGTCGAAGTCGCCACCGATTCTGCGCGTCGCCGGCAGGTGAATCCGCGCAAGGTCTATCCGGTCGATATGGCGCTCTCTGCATTGTTCGACCGCTCGGGTAAGCCCAACACCGGCCACGCCCTGGAAACCGCTGTCCTGCACGAGTTGAAACGCCGCAACGCGGAAGTTGCCTATGTCAGGACACCTGGCGGATTCGAAGTCGATTTTCATGCCCGCACTGTCCGGGGCGAGGAGATGTTGATCCAGGTATGCGCCACGCTGGATGACCCGACCACATTCGAACGCGAAGTGCGTGCGCTTCGCGATGCCGCCCCCCTATTTCCAAAGGCCGAATTGTTCCTCATCACGCTCAATCTGCCACCCACGCACCAGCGACCCGACGGGCTGACATTCGTTCGTGCCAGCGACTGGTTGCTCAGCGGCGAGCAAACCAACGCAAGCGCCATGCCGTGAGTTGGCGGTTTGTGCCGTCCAGTCAACGCCAAGTCTGCACTAAGATGGTCGGACCAGCACCCGATGAACGAAGTAAACATTCATGAATAGCGCAAGCACCGCACTGCCAAATCGCTGCCCCTTTTGTGGCGATAACCAGACGTCGATAGCGCGGGCTTGGACAAAGCGGGAAGGAAAGTTGTCCAGGCGTTCGATGCGGCCCACGCTGACCGTCGGTTGCGTCGGCGACCCAAGTGGTGCAGTCTGCCCCGGTGTGGGGCTTGGCGCCAGGCTACGCGCTTGTCGCAGGAAGGGAACAAGCCGATCCCGCCAGACCCGGTAGCCCGGCACTTGCGCACCTGAGCCATCGACAAAGGCAGGATACAAATCGAGCACTTGGGCTTGCATTCATGCAAGGCAGTGAGCACCGCACGAACACCCTCAAAGACACTGTCGGTTACCGGCTTCTCTGCGGCCCAGGTGTTGTTGATGCCAATCAGGGTCACGATGAATTCCGGATTCAGGTCGGGCGAATCGAGTTGCCCGAGTCCGCCGCTGGCCTTTGGCAGGATGCGGTACAAAACAGGCGTTGTCGTCGAACAACCAGAAGTCGGTGATGGAATCGCCCACGAACAGGAGCTTGACGTTTTTCAGATCTTTTGAGTCTCTGATGTAGGCATTGATTTCTGCTTCGCGCCGTTGCCAGTGCTCGACGCGTGCCGCAGGCTGGGTAGAAACAAGTTGAGGACGCATGGTGGCAATCAATTGGGCAATGCAATTGTGGATGGATTGTGGATGAGCGTCCATATTTTCTCCATAGTGATTTCTCACAATGCAGCCATGGCAAAGCAGGTGCTTGCCGGAATTACAGGGGTTGCAACATGAACAAGAGAGACAGCTTGAAGCTGTTGGCGGGCTCACTGCTCTCGGGCGCTGGCATCTTCAGCGGCTGCGGTGGTGGCTCCAGCAGCACGACAAGCGATACAACGCCGGCAACGCCGACCACGCCGTCGGCCGGCAGCAACACGCTCTGGATACCGCCCCTGCTCAGCGGCAGCACCGCAGCGGGTGTAACGACCTACGGGCTCACGCTGGCAGCCTCTTCGGTGCAGTTTCAGACTGGTGCCAAGACCGCCACCTACGGCTACAACGGCAACGATTTCTGGGGCCCGACACTGCTCATGAAGAAAGGTGCCACGGTCCGCATGCAAGTCACGAATGCGCTGAGCGAAGACACCACCACGCACTGGCACGGCATGCTGGTGCCCGGTCCGGTAGACGGCGGCCCGCATCAGGTGGTGGCTGCCGGAAGCACCTGGCTCACGGACAGCTTTACCGTCAAGAACAACGCCGCCACGTACTGGTACCACCCGCACATGCACCAGATGACGCAAAAGCAGCTCACGCTGGGTGCCGGTGGCTTCATCATTGTTCAGGACGATGCCGAGTCGGCACTCAAGCTGCCCCGAACTTATGGCACGGACGACATCCCGCTGATCCTGACGAGTCGGCGCTTCACCACCACCAATGGCGTGGCCAACCAGTTTCAGTACACGCTCACGGCGTATGGCGACTATGTGCTGACCAACGGCGTGATGGACGCACAGGTGACGCTGCCCAAGCAACTGGTGCGCTTGCGCATCCTGAACGGTGAGATCGAGCGCGATTACAACCTGGGTTTCAGCGATGGCCGCAGCTTCTACGTGATTGGCAACGACGGCGGCCTGCTCGGCTCGCCAGTGGCCGTCACGCGCCTGATCATGTCACCGGGCGAGCGCTATGAAATCCTGGTGAACCTGTCTGGCGACGCGCTGGGTACCGTGCTGGACCTGAACGCCTACAACGGTGCCGACTCGGGCCTGAGCTTTGGCTACGCCGGCCTGGAGCCCGCCACGCAGGGCGAGTTTGGCAGCTTGCTCAACTACAAGACCTTCCGGCTGCTGCGCATCAACGTGATCGCTGCCACGACCAACGCTGTCACCACCGTCCCCACAACCCTGGTCAGCAACACCTTCCCGAGCGCCAGCGACGCCATCAAGTCACGAACCCTGCTGATCACCGCCACCGGTCCGGGCGCACCGTTCACCTTCAACAACGTGGGCTTCAGCATGACAACGATCAACCAGTTGGTCGCTCTGGGCACAACCGAGTCGTGGACGGTCAACGGTGGCAACATCTTCAGTCACTCTTTTCACATCCACGGCGTGCAGTTCAAAATCGTTGCGCGCAACGGCAGCGCCAGCGCGGTCAAGGCCTACGAGGGGGGCTGGAAAGACACTTTCTATGTCCCGATCAACGAGACCGTGACCTTTGTTGCGCGGTTCGACGAAGCGGCGGATTCGAGTTACCCGTTTATGTACCACTGCCACATGGTGAACCACGAGGATCTGGGGCTGATGGGGCAGTTTGTTGTGCAGTAGGCACGTAGCTGCGGCGGCGCTTCTGTTGGCACTCGCCGCCTGCGGTGAACACGCTGGCAGCCGCTTGCCGGGCGCGCCCGGCGCGCTGCGCGCAACGGCGGGCAACGCCAGCGTGAGCCTCTCCTTTGATGCACCGGCCTTGCGAGGACAGTCCAACATCTCGACTTTTGTGGCGACCTGCACTGCGCCGGGAGAGACACTCAGCGGCCGCTCGGCTGCCAGCCCGGTCGGGGTTGCAGGAATGACAAACGGCCTGCGTTACGCCTGCACCGTCAGCGCCAGCAATTCGGCCGGTACCGGAGCGCCCTCCAGCACCGTCGAGCTCACTCCACGCGCAGCACAGGCAAATTCACTGGCGTCCGCATACCGGGCTGCCAGGTGGGCACCTGGCATGTCCGTGACTTTCCCGAGCGAATGCAGCATGACGATCTGGCCCGGCGCGCGACCCAACCATGCGGTGGACGCGTTCTACCTGGCACCGCCCTTGCAGGGCGCGGCTGCAGCCAAGGCGCTTGCAAGAACGGCCGTCAGCGGCATGCCGCTGGTCGTCACCGAATACCGGGGCGATGGCGTGCAGACGCCGATCAGCTTCAACGTTTGCCCAGCCAAGGCATCCACAACAACCGCCACCAATGCCGGCGTGATCGGCGTCATGATTTCAGGCGCCAGTCTTTACAAGGCGGCAGAAATTGTTGGCCACCGCGCCAGCGCACTGAAGGACAACGCTTCTTACTGCTTCAAGAACCAGGCCGGAAAAAGCGATGTTGCGCATTTCATTGACAACTGCAACGGGCATCCGACGCCGGCCAACGCCGGCAACAGCTACCACTACCACGGCCTGTCGCCCTGTGTCACCGCGCAGGTTGACAAGGAGGACGGGCCATCGCACCTGATCGGTGTGGCGCTGGACGGCTTCCCGATTTACGGCGACCGCAACATCGACGGCAAGCCGGTGGCTTTGAGCCAGCTCGACGCGTGCAACGGCATCACCAGTGCAACGCCGGAATTTCGGCAAGGAATTTACCACTACGTCTTGCCGGGCGACAGCAAAGAACACAACTCCTCGATGCGCTGCTACGCCGGCACCGTGCCCTCGAAGGAACTGGCGGCGGCACAGGCCGCGGGCTTTTGCTACAGCGCCCCACCGGCCGGATCGACCTCAGGGTTTGCGCCTGCGATGAAGATGTAACTCGTTTGCGCCTAGACGTTTTCGAACAGAACGTCCGCAGGAATCGTCAGGTCAACGCTTTGCAACACCAAACCTGCTTCAGTCTGGCCTTGTGTGAGCAGCCAGTTGGCCGGATTCACCTGGCGCCGATAGACCTCAAAGGTTTTGCCATGCGGGTCCACCAGTGCGTACTCTTGCAGGGATTCAAGTTGCCGGTAAGTGAGAAACTTATCGCCCCGGTCAAAGGTGGCGGTGGAGGGTGACAGTACTTCAATGATTAGCTTGGGGTGCTGCATTTCGAGTGACGCAACCAGGTCGCGCGGGTCGCCGGTGACCAAAATATCCGGGTAAAACATGTCACCAGTGGCCGCGATATGAACTTTCATGTCGGCCATAAAAGCCTGGCAGTGGGTACCGCGCAAGTGATTGTCCAAGGATCTCGCAATGTTCATGGTGACCCGAACATGTTCACGCCGCGCGCCGCCCATGCCGAAGACCTTGAACACTTGGCCTCGAAAATATTCGTGGCGCTCAGGTTCATCAATTTCCCATGCGGCAAATTCTTGCGCGCTCATGCGACGAATAGCTTGTGGTAATCCCATGGCGCCAATTATTGCATTGATCGACGCACGAGAACAGATGACTGTCTGCGCTTGCTGGCACGGATTATTCCTTCATTGTCTGCAATTCATGCCCGGCACAATTCAGCAACGCCGGACGCCACCTGGATGGAACTTGAGCGTCGTCGCCAAACTTGGATACGCCGGTATGGGCAGTGGCAACGCTGCGGCGTGGCCCTCGGTCACGCCATGGTCAAAAGGTCCAGGTACCGGAGAGATAAGCCATGGCGCTCACCGGCACTTGCATAAGCACCGAGTTCGCCGGCCCACCGTACGCCCGCAGACCGCCCTGCACCTGAACGCGGTCGCCCTGCCAGCTGAGCGAGGCGGTCACGATGCGACCCTGATCTGCCGGGTGGTAGAGCATGTCCAGCGCTGGCTGCCAGGCGTCATGCTGCCAGCTCAGGCGCAGAAAGACGTTAGAGCGGCGCAGACTCTGCGACGCGCTGAAAGCCTGTGTCTGCCAGGCCAGATTACCGGCTACAGCGGCCGCTGGCACGCCCATCGCCGCCATTGCGCCCAGTTGTGTGTTGCGCGCTGACCAGGCGTCCCACTGGGCATCGGAGGGCGCCGCGCCATCCCACCAGGCTTCTGCCAGCAAGCTGAGCTGAGCCTCATTGGTCCAGGTACCGCCGAGCAGCAACTGCTTCACGTTCGACTGCGTCACCGGTTGCCACGGATTGTTCAGCGACAGCACCCCGGCGGCCGGATCGATGGCGCTGCTGTCCACGCGCTGCAGGTAGCGCAACGAGGCGTGCAGTTCCGTTGCTTCGCTGGCGACCCAGGCCGCAGCGGCGCCGACACTGGCACCGCTGTGGGCACCGACACGGGCAAAGCCGTGCCAATCCACTGCGCCGTCGCGCTGGTAAACGCGCAGAGCCAGCGCCGGCTCTGCAGCGCCGCTCGCATCGTTTGATGCTGTCGGATTCACCCAGACCCAGGACCAGGCGGTGCTGGCATCAAAATGCTCGGCCATCAGCAGGGGGCGTCCCTCCAGCGTGCTGCTGAGCAAGGTACGACGCTGCTCCTGTTGAATCATGTCATTCGGGCGAAAGCCGTAGCCCACATCCCAGGCCACGACCTTTTTGCCGGCGCTGAATTGCCATGCGCCGGCGCCCTGCGATGTGTAGAGCTCATTGACCCAGGCCCGGCTCTGCGTGGCGCCACCTTCTGCCAACTGCTGCTGGAGCGTGACGACAGTGCTCAAGCCATAGCCACTTGCACGTAACTCTGTCTCCAGCGCGCCGGCGCCGACTGGCAGATCAACGACGCCACTTTGTAGCGTGTTCGCCTGCGACAGCGGGCCACTGCTGGAAGCCTGCTGGCCGACCCACTGCGCACGGACCTGGCCGCCGAACTGTGCCGTGCTGTCGCCCGCCTGCGCGCAGCCCAGCGTGGCAAACAGGAGCGCTGTAGCGCCCACCGTGATGTGGTGCATGGCTTACTCCAGCGGCGGGTTACGGACCAGGAACATCGGATTGAGCCATTCCGGCGGCACCTGGCGCTCCTTGCGACTCAGGTAGCGCACGTGAGTCGTCTTGTGGTTGCTCACCTGGTCGGAGAGCACCATCTCGGTCACCATGGTCGGCGCTGCAGGCTTGTCCATGACAAAGCGCGCCTGTTTGGCCAGCTTGTCGGAGAGCACATACAGGTCAGCCCGCACCGGCTCGTGCCGCATCTTGCCGATCCAGAGTTCAATGCGCTGGTAAGTCACACCTTTGCGGTTTGCGTTCAGACTCAGATGCAAACAGCTCTGCTTTGCGGCCGTGCCGCTATCGTCACAGGGTTCTTCGCCAAGCAGTTTGCCGCTGTAGTCCTCGGCCCAGCTCATGGTGGCCACGTCGCCGGTGGAGGCATCACCGAGCAGTTTTTGCATCGGTGTGATGCGCAGCGGTCGCTGGCTGTTGGGCATCAAGAGCCAGAAGTCATCGCCCAACATCAGCACCTTCTGGCCGGCCTCAGCCGGACTTTGCATCAGCACCAGAGACTGTCGCTTGGCCTGCGCAAACACCTTGTAGCGACGCTCCTTGTCCGGCGTGCCGTCCGCGTTCACGACATTGATCAGCGTCTCCACCTGCAGGTTGTCGGCGCTCATGCGGTACTTGTCGGTGGCCTTGAGCAAAGCGGCCACGTCCTGCGCCTGGGCGGTCAGTGCCAGCAAGGTAACAGTTGCACTGATGAGGCTTTGAAATGGGTTCATGTAAATCTTTCGAAAATAGATAAAACTTTTGTTTTGTAATTTATTCCCCCCCTCTCCCCCAACCCCTCTCCACCCCCGCCGGGGCGGAGAGGGGAGCTAACAGCCATATGTGGCCAACGCTTTGAAGCAGCCGAGTTCAACGCCACGGTCAACTGACCTGCCAACTTGAACTCATTCACTTTGAACACGCGGCCAAATATGGCTGTTAGCTCCCTTTCTCGCCCGGCGGGGCGAGAAAGGGCGGGGGGATAGAGTGGGGAAAACACAGCGGTCATGTATGCGCCAAGGCATCCACCACCGGCATGTTGACGGTCTTGCGTGCCACCCAGACCGAGGCCAGCACGGTCAGCGTGACCATGGTCAGCATGGTCGCGAGGTACATCGTCAGGTCAAACGAGATGATGAGCGGGTAGCCTTTGGATTGTCCGGGTGGTGGTGGCATCTCCATCGGCACGACCAGCAGAAACACGGTGACCGCAATCGCCACGATGGCGCCGGCAATCGTACCCACGCCACCCAGCACCATGCCCTCCAGCCCCAGCGTGCGCAGCAACTGCGACGGCAGCGTACCCAGGGCGCGCAAGGTGCCGATTTCGCGGGTACGTTCAATGATCGCCATCGCCATCGCGTTCGTCACCACAAAGACGACGATGAGCCCGATGATGAGTCCCAGCGCGCCGAAGATGCGGTTGTACAGGTCTTTTACAGATTTGTAGAAGAAAGCCTGATCAAGCCAGGTCTGCACTGTAAGCGTCGGGTTGGCGTTGGCAAAGCGCTGCCGGGCTGCGTCCGTCATTTCCATGCGGGCCAGAAACACACCCAGACTCGACACACGCTGCGTGTTCAGCAGCTTTTGCGCAGTCGCAATGTCGGTGTAAATGAAGCGTCGATCCATATCCGGAACGCCGGTAGAAAAGGTTCCTTTGACACGCACGTCCATCGCGTTCAAGGCGCCCTCGGTGGTGCTGGCCAGCAGTGTCAGACTGCTGCCCGGCTTGGCCTTCAGGCTCTTGGCCAGACCTTCACCGAGCATGACCTCCGGGTCTTTGCTGCCACTGGACAAAACTTCGCCTGCCGTGACGGTCAGGAACGGCCCTTTCACGGCGAACTCGCTGTCCGGATCAATACCGGTGGCCATCATGACCGTGGACTTTTCGCCATTGCTGATGAGGCCACTGAACTCGACGCGCGGCAGCACGTGACGCACTTGCGGATCGGCCAGCAACTGGGTGCGCAATTCCTGTGCGTTGTCCAGGCCATGCTGCAGCGGCGTGTCCTCGTCCTTGTTGAACTGGTCGGGTTTGCCGATGATCAGATGCCCGGTGCTGCGCGCCGCCATCTCCGACAAGCCCTGGTAAGTCGACAGCGCAAAACCGCCAGCCACCAGAATCGCTGCCGTGCCGAGTGCCGCAATCGACACCGTCACCAGCGAGCGGCGCCGATTGCGCAGCGTGTTTTGCCAGGCAAATTTCAACCACATCGTCCAGTTCATTGCAGTCTCCCATCAAGCAGCGCCACAACGCGGTCGCAGCGGCTGCTCAGGCGGCTGTCGTGCGTGGCAATGACAAAGGCGGCACCTTCGGCATGGCCGAGTTCTCGCATGAGTTCGAGCACCTGATCTGCGGTATGCGAGTCCAGGCTCGCAGTCGGTTCATCGGCAATCACGAGCCGGGGCCGCTTGACCAGCGCGCGGGCAATCGCCACACGCTGGCGCTGCCCACCCGACAAGGCATCAGGCCGGTGCTGTGCATGTTCCAGCAAGCCAACCGCTTTGAGCTGCGCTGCCACGCGCTCGCGCCGCTCCGATGCCGAAACACCCGCAATGAACAACGGATAGTCCACGTTCTCGGCAACCGTCATCACAGGTACCAGGTTGAAGTTCTGGAACACAAAACCGAGTGCGTCGCGCCTGAGCAGCGTTCGCTGCATTTCGTTCAAGCCGTTCACAGGTTTGCCGTCGAGCACGATGTCGCCCGAGTCCGGCGTGTCGATCAATCCACAAAGATTGAGGATCGTGCTCTTGCCGCTGCCCGAGGGCCCGGTCAAGGCCAGCAACTCGCCGCTTTGTACCTTCAGATCGATGCCCTGCAGAGCCGGGATCACGTGCTCGCCCAGACGGTAAGTCTTGTGAACGGCGTGCAATTCCACCACACTGACTTGTGACCGGCTCATGATGCCAGCGCCTTGAGTCTGGCGCGTGCCACTTCGGCTTGTGGCGCGTTGGCCTGGATCACCTCGCCCAGATACTTGCGCGCATCATCCAAACGCTTCTCCTTGACCGCCAGTTCGGCACCGGCCAGCCAGACCCCGCCGCGAAACGACGATGGGCTGCCAGCGAGCAAGGGACTGGTCAGCACCTCGTTCAACAATTTGGCGCCGCGTGCCCCACGGTTCATGAAGCCTGGCACCGCCAGAAAGGTGTTGGCGGCCACAAAGCGCACTTCCAGCACGGCGGGCGTGCCGTGCTGCTGCACGGCGTTGTGCGCCGGCGTCAGCAGCGCCAGCGCCTTGTCCAGCATCGCCATGCCGTCTTCGGCGTGGCTCATCTTTTTCCAGGGCAACCAAGTGGTGGTCGCCTTCATCGAGGTCGATGCACCAGCGTAGGCGAGCAGCACCGGATTGGTCGGTTCGCTCCTGAGCAGAGCGCTGAAGGCGTCTGCTGACTTTTCGATGGCGCTGTCGTTACCCCTGCTGGCTTGCAGGAACTGCTGGAACGCCGGTTCAAACTGCGCCTGGGGCACGGCGTGAGCAGCATTGGCCATCATGGCAACAGCACTGAGTGAGAGCAAAAAGCGGGAAAGCCGGGAGGCGAGTGGAAGTTTCATGGGTAAGTCCTCTGAGTGAGAAATTTGTTGGAACGGACTGAAGCGTATTCAGCCCGTTCCACCCATGCACCCGGTTTGCGACAGATGAGCCTGCCGCTGGCGCCAAACGCCTAAAAAGTGGCGCGAAAATCGGCTGACCTAGCCGCGTCTGTCATGCTCACCACGGTCAGCGTGCTGTCCCTCCCAACGCTCCTGACGCTCCTGACGCTCCCGCCGCTCTTCCCAGCCATGACGATGACCGCCGTACCGCCAATCGGCGCGGATGTACTGGGGTACAGGCTGCAGCACGACCGGAGCAGGACGCAGATAGACCACGCGAGGCGGTGCAACAAACACAGGGCGCGGCTGCACATACACCGGCTGGTAGCTGGGTTGCAGCATCAGCACAGGTGGCGCGTTGCTCACACCGAGTTGGACAGCGGGCGAGGACACGCCGACCGACCAGTAAACCGCCTGCGCCTGCGCGGCACCACTCAGACCGAGCGCCAGCAAGGCGACCATACCCGCGAGAGCGGCGAAAGGCTTGATCTTCATACGAGTTCTCCTTGGATTGTCTCAATGGAGCAGCCATCTGCCCCTACACCTTCAACGCAAGATGCGGGTTCCGGATGTCGACGGCTGTGTGAAGATCATTGCAAGACGTAACCGATGGCGCAGAGATGTGCCGACTAAAATCAAGGCATGAGCGCACCTACCCCCGTTGAATCCGCCCCCAGGCCCAGCAACTTCCTGCGCCAGATCATCGAGCAGGATCTGGCCAGGGGCACTTACGCCCAGCGCCGCTGGGGCGGCAGCCCGGGCGACGCGGCGCACCACGCCAAGGGTGAACTTGACCCGGCCAAAATCCGCACCCGTTTTCCACCCGAGCCCAATGGCTATCTGCACATCGGTCATGCCAAGAGCATCTGCCTGAATTTTGGCCTGGCGCGCGATTACGCCGGCGTCTGCCATCTGCGCTTTGACGACACCAACCCGGAGAAGGAAGACGTCGAGTTCGTCAACTCGATTCGCGACGCCATCCAATGGCTGGGTTTCGACTGGAACGGCACGCCCGACGCCGACCCCTATCAGGCCAGCGACTACTTCGACTTCATGTACCGCGCCGCCGAGTACTTGATCGAGGCCGGCTACGCCTATGTGGACGAGCAGACGGTAGAACAGATCCGCCTCAACCGTGGCGACTTCGGCAAACCCGGGGTGGACAGCCCTTTCCGTACCCGCACACCCACCGAAAACATGGCGCTTTTTCGTGAAATGCGCGATGGCATGCACGAGGACGGTGCCATGGTGCTGCGCGCCAGGATCGATATGGCCAGCCCCAACATCAACCTGCGCGACCCGGCCATCTACCGCATCCGTCGCGCCACGCACCACAACACGGGCGACAAATGGTGCATCTACCCGATGTACACCTACGCGCACCCGATTGAGGACGCATTGGAGCAGATCACCCACAGCATCTGCACGCTCGAATTTGAAGACCAGCGGCCGTTTTACGACTGGCTGCTCGAACATCTGATTGACGGCGGACTGCTGAGCAGCCCGCCACCCCGCCAATACGAGTTTGCGCGCCTGAACCTGACCTACGTGATCACCAGCAAGCGCAAGCTCGCGCAACTGGTGTACGACCACCGCGTGAGCGGCTGGGATGACCCGCGCATGCCGACCATCGTTGGCCTGCGCCGGCGCGGCTACACGCCGGAAGCGATGCAACTGTTTGCCGAGCGCATCGGCGTGACCAAAAGCGACAGCTGGATCGACTATTCCACGCTGGAAGGCTGCCTGCGCGAAACGCTCGACGTATCCGCACCGCGCGCCATGGCCGTGCTGGACCCGGTCAAACTCGTGCTGAGCAACTGGGACGAGCTCATGGGTGCGGGCACGCTCGACGACTGCGCCGCCCCCGTGCACCCGCATCTGCCCGAGTTGGGACAGCGCCAGTTCAAGATCGGCAAGGAACTCTGGATTGAACGTGGCGACTTCGAGGAGACACCGCCCAAGGGTTTCTTCAGACTGTTTCCGGGCAACAAGGTGCGCCTGAAATACGGCCACGTCATCGAGTGCATCGGCTGCAGCAAGGATGCCGATGGTAGGGTCACCGAGGTGCAGGCAAATCTGGTGCCCGACACCAAGAGCGGCAGCCCCGGCGCCAGCGCCATCAAGGTCAAGGGCGTCATCACCTGGGTTGCCTTGTCCGACGCCATCAGCGCCGAAGTGCGCATGTATGACCGTCTGTTCACGGATCCGAATCCCGACGCTGGCGGCAAGGACTTCATCGAAGGCCTGAACCCGAACAGCCTGAAAGTCGTTACCGCCGTGGTCGAGCCGTCACTGGTCAGCGCCAAGGCAGACGACAAGTTCCAGTTTGAGCGGGTAGGCTACTTTGTGGCGGATCGCGTGGATCACACACCGGGCAAGCCGGTATTCAATTTGGCGGTGGGGTTAAGGGATGGGTGGGGGAGGTAGCTAAGTTTTAGTCAAAGAACTCTTCGTCAATTTTTTTGATCTGAATAGTCTCTTCCACGCGGCAACCGATACCGTAACGAATCATCAGCCGGGTCAGCATGTGCCCGTCGATCAGAACAATGCGCTTGCTCAGCAGTTCGGCAGTTTCCTTGGCTGCAGGCGAAAAGCCGGACGTCGTGACAAAGAGGCCCTTGCTCGCCTTGAATCTGTCCAGCGAACCAAAGAAATCTGGTATGTCTCCAGCGGACACCTTGTTGTCGGCGTACCGCTTGGCTTGCACGTAAATCCGATCCAAGCCCAGTGCATCTTGGTCGATAACACCGTCAACACCGCCGTCGCCACTCTTGCCCAAGGCACGGCCGGCATCTGCTGCTGTACCACCATACCCCATTGCCACCAACAATTGCACAACCAGTCGCTCAAAAAAGTCAGGTGGCGCCGCCAGCACTGTTGTGAGCAACTCCACGCTCAACGACTTGTCGAGTCACCATGCGCTGATCGAATGATTTCGTCGGGCGTAAGGTCCTTCAGGTTCGGGGCCACTATTGATGCAACATCAGAAGGCTGAGTGCTGGCTTCCCTGAATAACTTGAATTCTGGAAAAGATTCCTGATACTTGATGTTGATGGTAGCGGGTGGTGAAGCCAGTACTGCACGCCCTCGGTCACTGATAACAAAGTGCCCCCGGCGGGTCAAGTCGATCAAGCCGGCTTTGCCAAGACAACTTTTCGCCCAATTTGCCAGATTGGCAAAAGTTGTTTGCTTGCCAGAAGGCAAGAGTTCAGACAATTCCGTCTCAGACAACTTAAGTTGAGTGCCGAGCAATCCGACCACATCCGAAATTTTGACCTCGCCATTGGCCGAAGCACGGAGCACCGGAAGCATCAGTGATTGGAAGTCGGGTATTGCCATGATTGCAGGGCCTCCACGTTTCAAATAGTGACACGATTATCAGCCGAACGACATTGACATCCGTAGCCGCACCGTATGATTGTCAAATGCCCGGCAAGTCCAAACCAACACCTCGCGTCGTCATCTTCGCCGGCCCGAACGGCGCGGGCAAGTCAACCCATGCGGATGCGATTCTTGCTGCGCTGGGCATGGAGACCTTTGTCAACGCCGACTACATTGCGCGTGGGCTGTCGGGTCGGAACACGGATGTGGTTGCATTTGAGGCGGGGCGCATCATGCTCAAGCGTCTTCATCAGTTGGGCGATGCCGGAGCGGATTTTGCGTTCGAGTCCACTTTGTCGAGTCGCACGTTCGCACCCTTTTTGCAGACGCTGAAAGCGCGAAGATACGCAGTAGCCATTTACTAATTTTCACTCACCAATGCCCAACTCGCAATACGGCGCGTCAAACTGCGAGTCGCTTTGGGTGGGCATGATGTGCCCAGCGATGTGGTCAAGCGCCGTTTTGGGCGTAGCCTGAGCAACTTCTTCAGCTTGTATGCACCACTGGCCGACGAATGGACTTTGTTTGATAATTCTTCCAATCCACAGGCTTTGCCTGTTGCCACACAATACGGAACACAATTGACCGTCTCGGACACGAATACATGGCACAAACTGCAAAAACTCGGCAAAGTCGTCTGACGCCACCACCCAAGGTTCTGCAACGAGCCCTAAAGCAGTCCGCCGAAAGGGCCCAGCGGCTTGCTGATGCCTTTGGTCAGACGGTACCATTCGTCAAACCCAAGGTGGCCGCTAACACGCACTGAGTTCACCCGCGCGCCGGGCTTGCAAACCGCAACCCCCGCCCCAAGCTGTCTTAAAGCCTGCCGTCAAACGGATGGCAGCATCTTTTTAATCCCTTCAGGAAACAAGCATGTCTGATTTGCTCCAAAAGCTCCAATGGCGCTACGCCACCAAGAAAATGAACCCGGCCAAGACCGTGCCACAGGAAAAAGTGGAGCGCATTCTGGAAGCAGCGCGGCTGGCACCCACATCGAGCGGGCTGCAGCCCTACGAGATCATTGTGGTGAGCAACAAGGAGACCCGGGAGCAGATCAAGCCCAAGGCCTGGGGTCAGGGACAGATCACCGACTGTTCGCACCTGCTGGTCTTCGCCGCCTGGGACACCTACACGCCCGAGCGCATCAACCACATGTTTGACCTGACCAACGCCGAGCGCGGCGGCACCACCGACGGCTGGGAAAACTACCGCAAGATGCTGCTGGGCAGCTACCCGGCGCGCGACGCACGAACCAACTTTGAGCATGCAGCACGCCAGGCCTATATCGGCCTGGGTGCCGCTTTGATCGCGGCCGCTTTTGAAGAAGTGGACGCGACACCAATGGAAGGCTTCGACGCCAAGGCGCTCGACGAGATCCTGAACCTGTCCGCGCGCGGCCTGCGCAGTGTGGCCATCCTGCCGCTGGGCTACCGCGAAGAAGACAAGGACTGGCTCGTCAACCTGAAAAAGGTACGCCGTCCGCGTGAGGAGTTCATTACCGAAGTGAATTAGCGTCCAGCGCCGTGCGCGCTGGCCGGAGTTGGGTCACAATCAATTCATGAACCAGCCCAACCCCGTCTCCCGGACTTCTGACAATCCGCTGCTGGCCGACTGGCTCACCGCCTACGGACTTCCTCCGTTTGATCTGGTCAGGCCGGAGCATTTCGAGGATGCATTTGATGTCGCCATGGCCGCGCAGCGCGCCGAGCTCGACGCCATCGCCAACCAGGCCGAGCCACCGACTTTTGCCAACACGCTGGCGGCACTGGACCAGTGCGGTCGACTCTACAACCGCATCGAACTGCTGTTTGGCAACCTCACGGTCAGCGAGACCAGTGCGGAGTTGCAAGCGGTGCAGCGCACCATGGCACCGCGGCTGGCCGCGCATGAGAACGCAATCTACATGCACGCAGGCCTCTTTGCTCGCGTTGACGGCCTGTACCGGCAACGCCAGCAACTGGCGCTTGCAGCCCAGGACCTGCGCCTGCTGGAACGCGTGCACCTGGACTTTGTCCGCGCTGGCGCCCAGCTCAGTGGCGAAGCACGCCAGCGCTACGGTGCCGTGATGCAGGAACTCGCTGCCCAGTGCACCACGTTTTCACAAAACGTGCTGGCCGACGAGAACAGCTTCTTGCTGGAGCTGAAAACACAAGCGGATCTGGCGGGCCTGCCCCCGTTTGTGCGCGAGGCCACGCACACTGTGGCGGTGCAGCGCGGCCTGGGCGAGAACAGCCACGCGCTGACCCTGTCGCCGTCACTCACGGAGCCATTCCTGAGCTTCTCGGCGCGGCGCGATCTGCGCGAAACCGTCTGGCGCGCTCGCGCACTGCGCGGTGCCCACGAAGGTGCCACCGACAACCGCCCGGTTGCCGCGCGCATCATGGCCTTGCGCCAGGAGCAGGCGCAGTTGCTGGGCTACGCCAACTATGCCGACTACGAACTGGTGGACCGCATGGCCGGCAACACAGCTGCCGTGCTGAAGCTGCTAAACCAGGCCTGGGGACCCGCCAAAGCCAAGGCGCAGGAGGACCGGCTTGCGCTGACCGCGATGGCCCACGACCTGGGCGAGCCAAGCCCGATCGAGGCCTGGGACTGGCGCTACCTGGCAGAAAAAGTGCGGGCCCGGAAGTTTGATCTGGACGACGCCGAACTCAAGCCCTACTTCACTCTGGACAACATGATTGCGGCCATGTTCGATTGTGCGCGGCGACTCTTTGGCCTGCACTTTGTCGAGCAGCACGGACTCTCGCTGTACCACCCGGATGTGCGCGCCTGGGAGGTGCAGAGCGCCGATGGCACGCAGGTCGGACTGTTTCTGGGCGACAACTTCGCGCGTCCAAGCAAACGCAGTGGCGCCTGGATGAGCATCTTTCGCAGTCAGTCGGGGCATCAGGGCGGCACGCTGCCCATCGTCATCAATAACAACAACTTTGCCAAGGCCAGTCCAACGCTGCTCAGCTTTGAGGACGTCAAGACCCTGTTTCATGAGTTTGGGCACGGCCTGCATGGCCTTCTGTCGCAGGTCAGGCACGAGCGCCTGGCCGGCACCAACGTGCTGCGCGACTATGTGGAACTGCCCTCGCAATTGTTCGAGAACTGGGCGCTCGAGCGCGAGGTGCTGCAGCGCCACGCACGCCACTTCCAGACCGGCGAAGCAATGCAGCTCGCGCTGCTGGACAAACTGCATGCGGCGCGCCGCTTCAACCAGGCCTGGGCCACCCTGATGTACACCGGACCGGCATTGATTGATATGGCCCTGCACAGCCTGCCCCATGGCACAAGGGTAGACATTGCCGAGTTCGAGGCCGAACAGTGTCGATTGTTGGACGTGCCGCAAGACATCGGCTTGCGTCACCATCTGAGCCACTTTCAGCACCTGTTTGCCGGCTCGGGCTACGCCGCCGGCTACTACGTCTACATGTGGGCCGAAGTGCTCGAGGCCGACGCCTACCAGGCCTTCAGCGAAACCGGCAATGCGTTTGACGAATCCACCGCCAGGCGCCTGCTGCTGCAGATCTACAGCGCCGGCAACAGCCAGGAGCCGGCGCAGGCTTTTCGCAACTTCCGGGGTCGCGACCCCCAAGTCGAGGCCATGCTGCGCAAACGCGGCTTGCTGACAAATTGATGCCACTTTGCCTGCCGCAGGTTCTGGCCTTCGATGTGTTCGGCACGGTGGTGAACTGGCACAGCGGCATTGAGCGTGAAGTGCGCGCGCTGCGCCCGGACGTGGACGCTGGCGCCTTCGCCCTGGCCTGGCGCGCCGGTTACCAACCGGCCATGCAGCGCGTGCGCTCGGGCGAATCGCCCTGGACCCTGATCGACGACTTGCACCGGCTCATCCTGAATCAGGTCTTGCAGCAATTCGGCGTGACCGATCTGAGCGAAGAACAGACGCGCCATCTGAACAAGGCCTGGCATCGACTCGACCCGTGGCCTGACGTCGTGGCAGGCCTGACACGACTCAAGTCAAAGCACACGATCTGCACGCTCTCCAACGGCAATATCGCTCTGTTGACCAACATGGCCAAGCGGGCCGGCCTGCCCTGGGACTGCATCCTGTCGGCAGAAGTGTTCAGGGCCTACAAGCCCGATCCGGCGGTCTATCTGGGTGTGGCAAAAATCTTTGACTTGCCGCCCGAGGCCGTCATGCTGGTCGCCGCCCACCAGAACGACCTGGCCGCAGCGCGCGCCTGTGGTCTGCAGACCGCCTACATCGAGCGCCCTGCTGAATTCGGTTCCAGCAAGCTCAAGGACGTGTCACCAGACCCCGCCAACACCCGGCATGCCAGGAACTTTTTGGATCTGGCAGAGCAACTCGGCTGCTGAGCCTCAGTGCTTGGGTCGATGGGTTCATCAGCAGTCCTGTCTGGCTTTGAATCTTCCACTTAGCAGTTCCGGCAAGCGCTGCACGCTCATCTTGAATCCACAAGCCTGGGCGTGACCTCCACCGTGCATGCTTTCGGCCAGTGGGATGCAGTCAAAGCCCGGTTCCGAGCGCAATCCGACTTTGATGGCGCCGCTCTTGTCGACGCTCCAGAGCAGGGCAAAAGTGCCACTGCGTTTGCACAGGGTCTCGCCCACGGCGCTGTGAAACGGACTCGGCGCATTGACCATCAAACCGCTCACCCCGTTGAAGCTCAGGACTTGCGCGCCTTCGGCAATGTCGGCGGCGAGTTTGTGAAACTTCTCATCCATCGCAGCTCCGCGCTCAAGGTACTTCTGCAATTGCACAGGATCAAAGTTGGTGATCGCCTTCCATCGTTCAAAGCTTGTCGCTTCCATGTCGAGCGCCGCCAGAAAAGCGGCGCTCTCGGGGTACTGCCAGACCCAGATATCGCGATCCTCGATGAAACGCACCAGATCGGGAAGCGCGCGCTCGCGCTGAAAAAATTCCCAGGCCAGTCTGGCGCCGGACTTCTTCATGTCGAAATGCACCACGCCACAGCGGCAGGAAAATCCGCTGAGCTTGTCGGCGGCGCTCTTGTGGTGGTCCAGCATCACCAGTTTCGCGGCACGCTCCTCGATCGCGTGCATGATGGCCGGCGCAAACGAAAAATCAAGAATGTAGACAGCGCGGCCGGCCAGTGGCGGCAGGTCGTCCACCGACTTGATGTCACCATGATCCAGCGCCAGAAACTCGGCTTCACCTTGATAAAAAAGCCAGGCTGCGAGCGCCGCGGCAAAGCCGTCCGGGCAGCCGCGGCCATGGTAAATGATCAGTGGGTGGGGGTCGCTGAGGTCGGGACCGACCAGCAGACTCAAGGGCAGAATAGTTTTCATGGGGGGAAATCATAGTCCCCTGCATAGAATCGAGTCATGGACGCCGCTGAGGACCCTGCCTTTTTCACTGCCCTCACTGAACCCGACGGTCAGCAGTTTGACGCCTGGCGCCAGCAGAGTTTGCTGGCCTCCATGGAACAAGGCTCAGTGGATTGGCCAAGTTCCTGCCGCAACGGTACCTGTCGCACCTGTATCGGGCAATTGCTCGATGGCCAGGTACGATACGAAATCGAATGGCCGGGTCTGAGCGCCGAAGAAAAAATCGCTGGCTGCGTGTTGCCCTGCGTCGCCTATCCCTGCTCCGACCTGACGCTCAAGCGCGGCTCACTCTGACGCCGGCTTGGCCGGCCGCGGAATCTTCTTGAACCTGATCAAGCGGTCCAGCTCAATGGCATCTTTTTTGATCTGGCGCTTGGCATCGAGTTTCTGCCCCTCCAGCAGCCACTGCGCAAACTGCTGCGGCGTCTCCAGGGTGACGCGTCCGATCGCCGCCACACGAAAGTCGTAGATCACGATCTCGGCGGCCTTTTGAAGATTGACGCGCTTGCCACCCTGCAGCGCACCGCGCTGGCGGCCAATGGCTTCAAGCAGCTCTTCATCGCTCAGCGCAGCGACCGCGCCGAGTTTGTAGCGCGCCTCCAGCTGCGCCGCGTAATGGGTCTTGAGGTAAGCAAGCAGTTCAAGTGCCACTTCTTCTTCGTCGAAGGCATTGCGACCAATGGCACCGCTGGCGGCGAGGTTGTAGCCACTCCTGGCAACGATGATGCGCGGCCACAGCACGCCGGGGGTGTCGTAGAGATAGAAATCATCGGCCAGCGAGATGCGCTGTTCGAGTTTGGTGATTCCCGCTTCGTCGCCGGTCCTGGCAGCGCGTTTGCCGGTCAGGGTATTGATGAGCGTGGACTTGCCGACGTTCGGAATGCCGCAGATCAGCACGCGCATGGGCTTGACCATGCCACCCCGATTCGGCGCCAACTCGAAACAGGCTTTGATCAGGGCCTTGGCCGGGGTGGCCACGCTGGCATCCAGCGCCAACGCATGCGTTCCCGGCAGAGCCTTGTAATGGGCCAGCCAGTCGGCTGTGCGCGCAGGGTCGGCCAGGTCCTGCTTGTTGAGCACCTTGAGCGCGGGCTTGCCAGCCGTAAGTTGGGCCAGCATCGGGTTGGCACTGGATCCTGGCAGACGCGCATCAAGCAGTTCGATCACCACGTCAATATTCTTGATGCGTTCGCCGATCGCCTTTTGGGTCAGATGCATATGACCAGGGAACCACTGGATAGCCATACTGCCCTGTGCTCCTAAAAATCCAGAGCGGGGCGCATGGCCGACGCCTTGACAAAGCGCCAGCGCCCCAGCAGGCAGGCCGCCAGCAGCGCCAGCAGCGCCGCCAGAGCGAGCAGCCAGAGCGCGCTGTGCCAGTGACCATCAAAGGCGCCAAACATGCTGGCCTTGATCGCCTTGACCACCCAGGTCATCGGCAACCAGGGACTCACTTGGGCGAACAGCCCGCCACTGAGTTCCACCGGCAGCACACCGCCAGAGGAAGACAGCTGCAGCGCCAGCAGAATCAGCGCCAGCGCCTTGCCTGCGTCACCCAGGGCACGGGTCAGCGCAAATACGATCAACAGGAAGGTGATCGACGCGAGTGCCAGAGTCAGCGCCAAAGCGCCAGTGTTGACCACATGGATCTTCAGCACAAACAGCACCGCCAGCCAGACCAGAAATGCCTGAGACAGCACGACCAGCAACGGAATCGCCACCTTGCCAAGCACCTGCACCGGGCTTGGAAAAGACAAGGCCTGGCGCGGCAACAGTCGCACCTGGATCAGAAACACCGCCAAACTGGCACCAAGCCACAAGGCGCCTGGAATGATGTTGGGCGCAAAACCGCTGCCGTTGTTCTGCACGCCGGCGTCGACCTCGATCACGGGTTGCACTGAATTGGCCAGGCCCTGGGCACTGCCATCCATTTTCTTGATCGAGGTCGGCAGCGACTGCGTCAACAACTCCAGTCCCCCTGACAGATGTTGTGCAGCAGCATCCACCTTGCGCGTACCCTTGGCCAGCGCTGCCGAACCGTTTGCCACACTGCCCGCTGCCTTGGCCAAGTCGTCGAGTTGAGCGTCCTCGGGCAGCTTGGTGACCGACGTGCGGATGGCTGCACTGAAGGTGCGCATGCCAGTGGCCAGCGCGCCCAGCCCGGTGCCGAGTTGCTTGGCGCCATCCGTCAACTTCTCCTGTGCCACCAGCGCCGACTTGAGCCCGGTGTCCAGCCCTGACAAGCCACCAGCAAACTGGTCAAGGCCCTCCGCAATATGCGAGCTGACCAAGAAGCTGTTGCTGGCCTCCTCGCGAAAGCCCGAGACGCCTTCCTTCAGTCGTTCGTTTGCCACTTGCAATTCAGCCAGACCGCGCGCCATTTCAGTCTGCCCCGTGGCGAGCGCCTCGGCACCGAGCTTCAAGCGATTGATTTCTGAATTGCGGGGTCGCTTGCTGTCGATCGTGCGAAGTCCGACTCCCAGGTCCTTCACACCCACAGTCAGTTGCGCCACGGCAGGGTCGAGCCGGCCACTGCCCGTTGAGAGCGATTCGGCACCCTGGGCAGTTTGCCGGGCACCGTCCGCCAGTTCCTTCGCACCCAGGCTCAACTGCCCGGCCGCGTCGTGCAGACGCTCCATACTGCTTTGCGAACCAGCGGCATCCGAAAGCACCAGGGTCCAGCGCTGCTCATTCAGACTGCCGTTGACCTCGCGTCCCAGGTCTTCAGCGAAGCGTCGGGCCAAACTGGCGCTCTGGTAATTATTGCCTTCCGAGGTGTAAACCACCAGCTTGCCGCCCCCCACCTGAGCCCCCGGAATGGCGTTTGAACTGAAGTCAGCCGGAATGATCAGGGCAAAAGCCAGAGCACCCTGGCGCACCGAGCGGCGCGCCTGCTCCTCCTCAGCTATGTCCACGTAACCGAAGGTGTGCCTGGCGCGCAGTTTGGTCGTGACTTCCTGGCCAATATTGAACACATGCTTCTGGTACTCAATGCCGCGGTCCAGATTGACAATCGCCACCGGCAAAGCGCCGGTCCTGGCCGCCGGGTCCCAGACGCTGCTGAGATAGATCACCGCGTACAGGGCAGGTATGAGGGCCACGCCGAGAGCGGCCAGCAGCAGCCTGGGAAACCGGACAAAGGCTCGCACTTCTATCTGTGCAATGGTGGCAACTTGCGAAAATAAGTTCATGCTCGATAACCCCGCCTTGCCTACTCGACAACCCGGCTGCGCAAGGTCTTGATCTGCGAGCGCTGGCTCTTGGCCACGCGAAGTCGCTGCTTCGAACCGTAACTTGGGCGGGTGGCACGCCGACTTTTTGGCGGCAAGGCCACACTGTTGACCAACTCATGCAGCCGCATCATGGCGTCGAGCCGGTTCATCTCCTGCGTGCGATGCTGTTGCGCCTTGATCACCAGCACACCCTCTTTGGTGATGCGACTGTCCTTGAGCGCCAGCAGGCGCTGCTGCACATCCTGCGGCAAAGAAGACGCAGGAATGTCAAAGCGCAAATGGATGGCGCTGGAGACCTTGTTGACGTTCTGCCCACCCGCGCCCTGCGCGCGAATCGCCGTCAATTCGACTTCGGTCTCCTTGATCTCCAGCAACGGGGGCGAAAGGGGCTCTGCCATGGACTTTTCACTCAATCCCGTCATTGCGTGACCATTCGTCATTGCGAACGAAGTGAAGCAATCCATGACCCCTGGAGCCATGGATCGCCACGCGACTGTCTTTGCGAGGAGCGGACGCGACGCAGCAATCGCGATGACGAAATTGACTCATGAGGCACTCATGCTCTCGAATTCCGGTTCTGAGAGGTACCGCGCCACAAAGGCGCCAACCGCGCTGTGTGGCAACGGCAGCCAGACCGTGTGCCCACTGCCCGGCGCCACCGTCATGGGCTGCGCATCGCTGTTTTCCATCTGCGTCAGATGCACATCCTGATTGCCGGCGGGCTGAATGATTTCGAGCCAGTCACCCACGGCAAAGCGATTCTTCACCGTAACTTCGGCCAGACCGCGCTCCGCGTCAAACGACAGCACATCACCAACATACAGACTGCGACCCGACTCCGAATAGCCGCGCAGGTAGTTCTGCGTTTCTTCCGGCACATGGCGCTGGAAAAAGCCCGAGGTGTAGCCGCGGTTCGCCAGACCTTCGAGTTGCCCGAGCAAGGCGGGATTGAGCTCGCGACCGGCCACTGCATCGGCAATGGCACGAGCGTAACTCTGCACCGTACGCGCCACGTAATACGGGCTCTTGGTGCGGCCTTCGATCTTCAGCGAATCGACACCAATTTCCACCAGACGCGCAACATGCTCGATGGCGCGCAGGTCTTTCGAGTTCATGACATAGGTGCCGTGTTCGTCTTCCTCGATCGGCATGTAGCTGCCGGGACGCTGGCCCTCCTCAATCAAGTAGACCTCGGCGCGTTCCCGCTCGGCTGCGGCCTGCGGCGCCAGAATATCGCCCGACGCATCGACGACGCCAGGCTGCGTCTTGTAATCCCAGCGGCAGGAATTCGTGCAACTGCCCTGATTCGCGTCGCGATGATTGAAATAGCCCGACAGCAGACAGCGCCCAGAGTAGGCGATGCACAGCGCGCCGTGCACAAACACTTCGAGTTCGGTATCCGGGCATTCCTGGCGAATCTGAGCTACCTGATCGAGCGACAGCTCGCGCGACAGAATGACCCGGCTGACGCCCACCCTCTTCCAGAAACGCACCGCCGCCGAATTGACGGTATTGGCCTGCACTGAGAGGTGGATTTCCATCTCGGGCCAGGTCTCGCGCACCAGCATGATGAGACCGGGGTCGGACATGATCAGCGCGTCGGGCTTGAGGTCGATCACGGGAGCCATGTTCTGCACATAGTTCCTGACCTTGTTGTCGTGCGGAAAAATGTTGGACACCAGATAAAACTTGTGCCCCAGTTGATGCGCCCAATCAATCCCCTGCTGCAGCACCTCGATATTGCCAAAATCGTTGTTGCGCACGCGCAGCGAGTAGCGCGGCTGGCCGGCATAAACAGCGGTCGCGCCAAAGGCAAAAGCCGTCTGCAGCATCTTCAACGAGCCTGCCGGCGCCAGCAATTCGGGTGTTTTCACGATCATGCGCGGATTATCGGCGCTGTCTTGTTCCGGACAAGCTTGCGGGTCTCTTGTGCAGCACAATGGTTCACTCGTGAAAACCAAATACTTTGCGCAACTGTTTGCGCTGTCCGCCCTGTGGGGTGCCTCCTTCATGCTGATCCGCATCGCCAGCCCCTTGCTCGGGCCCAATGTGCTGGCGGCGCTGCGCATCGGTGTGGCCACGCTCACACTGGCCATCCTGATGCGCGCCATGCGACACCACTGGCCAATCCGGCACTGGCGCGAATTGGCCGTGCTGGGCGCACTTTCCGTTGCACTTCCATTCTTGTTGTTTGCCCGGGCCGCCATCTACCTGCCGGCCGGCTACAGCGCCCTGCTCAACACCACCGCCGTGCTGTTCGGCATCTTTGCAGCGGCCTGGCTCAAGGAAGACACGCTGACGCTGCGCAAACTGCTGGGTTGTGTCTGCGGCTTTGTCGGAGTTGCGCTGATCGTGGGACTGGGGCCGGTCAAACTTTCCCCCGAGGTGATTCTGGCGGCGCTGGCCTGCGTTTGTGCATCTGCTTGCTACGGCATTTCCACGCCGCTGATGAAGCGAGCGATTGGCCGCATGCAACCACTCGAAATCGCCGCCGGCATTCACGGCATCTCCTTGCTGATGCTGCTGCCCGGTGCCGTCTGGAGTTGGCCGCAGGCGCAGTTCACGCCCGGCGCCATGGCCGCGGTCGCCGTGATGGGCGTCGTGACCTCCGGGCTCGCCTACTGGCTGCACATCCGCATCCTGGTGCACGTTTCACCGGTGGCTGCGATGAGTCCGACCTTTCTGATCCCCATCTTTGGCGTCACTTGGGGCCACCTTTTCCTGGGCGAACAGCTCAGCAGCGGGATTTATCTCGGCGGCGCCCTGGTATTGCTGGCCAGCGCCTTGGTAACGGGCTTCAGCCCGTGGCAGAAATGGCTCGACGTAGTCGACGCCAAGCTCTGAACTCAGGTGGCGTCACTGCGAGCGAAGCGTGGCAGTCGATGCCTGGTCGCCACGGCCTGCGGCCTCGCGATGACGAAAGTAGACATCGTAAACCGGACAAGGGTCAACCAACGGAAGCCTTGATCGGCCGCAAAGTCACTTTGACATCACCGCACTGGGCACGTTGGCGCAGGGCATGCTCCATCACTACCAAGGCCAGCATGGCCTCGGCAATCGGTGTGGCGCGAATACCGACGCAGGGGTCGTGCCGGCCTTTGGTGCTGACCAGGACCGACTGCCCCGTGATATCAATCGATTCACGCGGCGTCAGAATCGAACTGGTCGGCTTCACGACCATCGAGACTTCCAGATCCTGTCCGCTGCTGATACCGCCGAGCACACCACCTGCGTTGTTCGACCTGAAGCCCTGTGGCGAGAGTGAATCGCCATGCGTGCTGCCACGCTGCGCCACACTGGCAAAGCCGGCACCGATCTCAACGCCCTTGACGGCATTGATGCCCATCATGGCGTAAGCAATATCGGCGTCGAGCTTGTCAAACAAAGGCTCCCCGAGGCCGACCGGCACCTGACTGGCGCAGACGCGAACGCGGGCGCCGCAGGAGTCGCCCGCCTTGCGCAAGGATTCCAGATAATTTTCAAGAGCCGACACATCCGCGACCGGAGCAAAGAACGGGTTGTTCGGTACGAAGTCCCAGGACTCGAAGGGAATGAGCAAGTCGCCCATCTGCGTCATGCAGCCGCGAAACACCGTGCCATGCTGCTGGGCCAGCCATTTCTTGGCAACCGCACCGGCAGCCACCATCGGGGCCGTCAAGCGCGCGCTGGAGCGACCCCCGCCACGCGGATCGCGAATCCCGTACTTCTGAAAATAGCTGTAATCCGCATGACCCGGTCGGAAGGTTTGCGTGATATTGGCGTAATCCTTGCTGCGTTGATCGGTGTTCCTGATCAGCAGGCAGATCGGCGTGCCCGTCGTCTTGCCTTCGTAAACACCGCTGAGAATTTCTACCGTGTCCGGCTCGTTTCGCTGGGTCACGAACTTCGAAGTTCCGGGACGTCGCCGGTCAAGATCGCCCTGGATGTCCGCTTCGCACAGGTCCATCCCCGGCGGACAGCCGTCAATCACGCAGCCAATAGCCGGCCCGTGAGACTCACCAAAATTGGTGACCGCAAATAGATTTCCAAAGGTGTTGCCGCTCATGGGGTCGGATTATCCCAGACCGCCAACTTCGTCATCGCGAGGCCGCAGGCCGTGGCGATCCATGCTGGCGTAGCGCAGGCGCTCGTCAGCTCAAGCTCACCACATTGAGCACCGTGAATAACACCCACCTTCTTTGCCAATCGCGACTTGTCCAATGTGCGAATTTGATCCGGCAGAATCAGGTCCGATTTACCCTGAAACGTGACGGGAACTCGAAAACCTGCGGAGCGCGACCCGGTCGTCATGGGCGACGCAATAACCATGCGCAGGTCATCGTGCATCATCGCCTTCGTTGGCAAATTCGGGCCACACGATTTGATCATCTTCTGCCGAAGCTATTGCCTGACTGTCCTTGGCCCAGCCTTCGCGCGGGTTGCGTTTAACGGACCGAATCTCGATCACGCGGTTCTTCATCTGCAAGTCAGCCGTAGCCTCAAGACCGACTTGCGAAAGAATCGGCTTGGGAATCAGGATTCCCTGCGAATTTCCCATTTTTCGAATCGCGACTTGCGTGGTCTTGCTTTAAGAAGAGTAGGCACGATGTTAGCGTGACACATGGATTGCCGCGCTGCGCTCGCAATGACGAATTTATAGGCCGGATAATGAAGCCCTGTTCAGCAACGCACGAGGAAGACCATGTCCGGTTACTCTGACCCCGGCTTTGACACCCTGGCACTGCATGCCGGTGCCGCACCCGACCCTGCCACCGGCGCGCGCGCGGTGCCGATCCACCTCACCACGTCTTTTGTCTTTGAGTCCAGCGATCAGGCCGCTGCGCTGTTCAACCTGGAGCGCGCGGGTCACGTTTACTCACGCATCAGCAACCCGACCAACGCGGTGCTGGAGCAGCGCATCTCGGCCCTCGAAGGCGGCATAGGCGCCATCTCGACCGCCAGCGGCCAGGCGGCACTGCACCTGAGCATTGCGACGCTGATGGGTGCGGGCTCGCACATCGTGGCCTCCACTGCGCTGTACGGTGGCTCGCAGAACCTGCTGCATTACACGCTGCGCCGCTTTGGCATTGAAACTACCTTCGTCAAGCCCGCTGACATCGACGGCTGGCGCGCCGCCGTGCAACCCAACACCAAGTTGTTCTTTGGTGAAACCGTTGGCAACCCCGGCTTGGACGTGCTCGACATCGAGACTGTCGCGGCGATAGCGCACGAGGCTGGCGTGCCACTGCTGGTGGACTCGACGCTGACCTCGCCCTGGCTCATCAAACCGTTCGAGCACGGTGCCGATCTGGTGTACCACTCGGCAACCAAATTCCTCAGTGGCCACGGCACCGTGATTGGTGGTCTGGTGGTGGACAGCGGGAACTTTGACTGGGACAAGTCAGGCAAATTCCCGGAACTCACAGAACCCTACGAGGGCTTTCACAACATGGTGTTCAGCCAGGAATCCACCGTCGGTGCCTTCCTGCTGCGGGCCCGGCGCGAAGGTCTGCGCGACTTTGGTGCCTGCATGAGCCCGCATTCTGCCTGGCTGATACTGCAAGGCATAGAAACCCTTTCGCTGCGCATGGAGCGCCACATGAGCAACACCCGCAAAGTGGTGGAATTTCTCGCCGGCAATGCCTTTGTGGCGCGCGTCGGCCACCCGCTGCTGGAGAGTCACCCAAGCCACGCCTTGGCGCAAAAACTGCTGCCGCGCGGCGCCGGTTCGGTCTTCAGCTTTGACTTGAAGGGCAGTCGCGAGCAGGGCAAGAAGTTTGTTGAGACGCTCAAGGTGTTCAGCCACCTGGCCAATGTCGGCGATTGCCGCAGCCTGGTGATTCACCCGGCCAGCACGACGCATTTCCGAATGAGCGACGAGGCGCTCGCCGCTGGCGGCATCACGCAAGGCACGATACGCCTGTCGATCGGTCTGGAAGACCCGGAGGATCTGATTGACGACCTCAAGCGTGCCCTCAAGACCGCGGAGAAACTCTAATTGCTTGTCATTGCGGGCCCAATTTGTCATTGCGGGCCTGACCCGCAATCCAGTGGTGGCGCAGCACTGGATCCCGGATCAGGTCCGGGATGACACAAGAGGTGGATGACATAAGAAGTGAATGACAGACAAGGGAAACATGATGTATTTGCAAGTCCATAACGCCAACACCTACTGCTACACCGGCGGCAAGGCTTTCGATGCTGCCAAACCCACAGTGATCTTCATTCACGGCGTGCTGAACGACCACAGTGTCTGGATACTGCAGACGCGCTACCTGGCCAACCATGGCTACAACGTGCTGGCACTCGACCTGCCCGGCCACTGCCGCAGCGCCGGGGCACCTCCGGCCAGCGTTGAAGAGGCGGCTGATTTCATCATCGCCTTGATGGATGCAGCCAGTGTCGAGAAGGCAGCACTGGTGGGGCACAGCTTTGGCTCGCTGATCGCGCTGGAGGCCGCAGCGCGCGCGCCGCAACGCGTCAGCCACCTGGTCATGGTCGGCACCGCCTATCCGATGAAAGTTTCGCCGCTGCTGCTGGAGAACTCGATCAGCCAACCGATGAAAGCGATCGACATGGTCAACACCTTTTCGCACTCCACGCTGGCACCGCCGCCTTCGACGCTGGGGCCGGGTACCTGGCTTTACGGCGGCTCGCGCGCACTGATGAAGCGCGTGCTGGCCAGCAACAGCAGTGTGAACGTATTTCACACCGGCTTCAAGGCCTGCGACGACTACTGCCATGGCGAGGCGGCGATGGCACAGGTGCAGGCGCCCACGCTTTTTGTCCTCGGACGTCAGGACCAGATGACACCGGCCAAAGCGGCGCAGTCCCTGGTCAGCAAAGCCGTCAGGGGACAGGTCGCGCTGCTTGACGCGGGCCACTCACTGATGACCGAGGCGCCAGACGGCGTACTGTTCGCGATCCGCGATTTTCTGCAGCACCAACCGAGCTAGAGGTAGCAAGAAACCCCGTGTCGTCATCGCGAGGCCGTCAGGCCGTGGCGATCCATGCAGCGGGACTCCTGGATTGCCGACAAGTCATTTTCTTCACCCAAACATTGAGGTTCCTTATGAACAGTTCCATCAACATGCAACTCGACGCGAAGGCGATCGAAATTCTGCGACAGGTCACCACGGCCACGCTGACAACGCTGCTGCTAAAAAAAGGCCTGCGCAATGTCTGGCTGCGCGGCACGCGGCCGCTGCGTTCCGGTCAGCCGCGTCTGGTCGGGCGCGCTTTCACGCTGCGCTTTGTGCCGGCGCGCGAAGATCTGGCCACACCCGAATCCTGGTCCTCGCCGATTTCAACCCGCGCCGCCATCGAAGACATGCCCTCGGGCTGCATCGCGGTGGTGGACGCCATGGGTGTCACGGACGCCGGTGTCTTTGGCGACATCCTGTGCACGCGCATGGTCAAGCGTGGTGTCTCGGCCCTGGTAACCGACGGCGTGGTGCGCGATGTCTCTGGTGTGCTGGGCAGTGGCTTGCCGGTCTGGTGCAGCGGCGCGGCGGCACCACCGTCGGTAGCGGGCCTGACTTTTGTTGACTGGCAAGAGCCGATTGCCTGCGGCGGTGTGGCGGTCTTTCCGGGAGATGTGGTGGTGGTGGACGATGACGGTGCGGTGCTGATTCCAGCCGCCCTGCTGGACGATATCCTGACCCTTGCACCCGAGCAGGAACGACTGGAGAACTGGATCATGCAGCAGGTCGAACACGGTGCGGTGCTACCGGGCCTGTACCCGCCCAACGCCGAAAACAAGGCGCGCTACCTGGCCGATACTGCTGGCAAGTAAAGCTGCCCTCACAGCGCCTCACGCAGGCGCAGTGCCGTCCAGTCACCGTTCTTCCACAGACTTTCTGTGCTCTGCTGGCGGCCCAACAAAAGCGCCTGCAGCAAAGGCGCCAGCGGCGTCGTGTCAGGATCGGCCAGCATCACATAGCGCGCCGCTTTGGCAGCGCCCTCTTCCTGCAGCAGGCCGATCCAGTCCAGCGTGCAAAGGGCTTCCAGCACCGGTTCCAACTGCAAACTGTCGACACGCAGCAGGCCAGCCAGCGGCTCCATGGCCAAACCCTTGGCCTGTTCCAGCCGGGCACGCTCGAGTTGCTGCAGGGTCTCGAGTGCCAGCTGAAACTGAAAGCCCGGTGATCGCCCGCGCAATTCCCACCCCGACAGCAGGCTGGGCAGGTAGGCAGTGATGACCGCGCCCAGCAGGACGATCAGCCAGGCGGTGTAAATCCAGATCAACAGAATCGGCACGGTGGCAAAAGCCCCGTAGAGCACCGAGTAAGTCGGTACCTTGGCCAGGTACAGCGTGAGCAACTTCTTGGCGAGTTCCAGACCGGCCGATACAAACAGCCCCCCGGCCCAGGCATGCGCCCAACGCACCCTGACATTGGGCACGTAATAGTAGAGCGCCGCCATGCCGCCAGCCAGCATGAAAAACTGCAACAGGTCGAGCAGCAGTTCAACACCCCCGGGCAACACCGAGACCACACCTCTGGAAGCAGAAATGGCGTAAGAGCTCAAGCTCAGACTGAAGCCCAGCAAGAGCGGGCCCAGCGTGAGCCCCGCCCAGTAAATCAGAATCCGTTGACCCAGAGGCCGCGGCGTGCGAACGCGCCAGATGCTGTTCAGCGTGTGGTCAATGGTCAGAATCAGTGCCAGCGCGGTGACGAACAACAAAGCCACCCCGGCCCCGCCGAGCTTGGAGGAATGGCTGGCAAACTGGGTCAGGTAACCCATGACCTGGCGCGCAATGTTGTCCGGAATCAGACTCTCCATCAACCATTTTTGCAGCACCTCCTGAAATCTGGAAAAGATCGGAAAGGCGGTAAACACCGCCAGCACCACGGTAATCAGCGGCACCAGGGCCATGGTGCTGGTAAAAGTCAGGCTGCTGGCCGTAACGCCCAGGCGATCCTCGCGAAAGCGCTCGCGCAGCGTGCGCGCCGTACTCTTCCATGGGAAACGCAGAATTTTTTTAATCATGGCCGCTATGATGCCATTGCAATGCAGCAAGTCAAAAAATCACCTTCCAGCGCAGTCGCCAGTACACGCTTTGTCGCCGTCGGCAGCTTGCTGGGCCTGATCCTTTTGGGTCTGGCCTGGGAGTTTTACCTGGCGCCGTTGCGCCCCGGCGGCTCCTGGCTGGCGCTCAAGGTCTTGCCTCTGTGCATTCCTCTGGCCGGCCTGTTGAAAAACCGCATGTACACCTACCGCTGGGTCAGCCTGATGGTCTGGCTCTATTTCACCGAAGGCGTGGTGCGCGCCTACAGCGACAAGGCCCCAGGCAACTTGCTGGCGCTGATCGAAGTGCTGCTGTGCCTGAGCCTGTTTGCTGCGTGCGCGCTGCACGTGCGCTTGCGCCTGAGAACTTCAGTTTCAAGGAATTCATGACATGCAAACGCTGCTCCAGGCCCTGCGCCACATCGTCGGCAGTGCCCACGTACTCACCGATGGCGACCTGAGCGCCTGGACACAGGACTGGCGCAAGCGTTCGCGTGGCAAGGCGCTGGCCGTCCTGCGCCCCGCATCCACCGACGAAGTTGCGCAGATCGTCAAGACCTGCGCCAGCTATCTCGCCGAACACCCGGACTGCGGCTTGAGTCTCGTGCCACAAGGTGGCAACACCGGACTGGTGGTGGCTAGCACACCCGACGCAAGCGGGCAACAGATCCTGCTGAGCCTGCAGCGCATGAACGCCGTGCACAGCCTCGATGCGGCCAACCTCACCATGACGGTGCAGGCCGGCTGCATTTTGCAAAACCTGCAGCAGCGCGCCGAGGAATCAGACCTGCTGTTTGCGCTGAGCATGGCCTCCGAGGGCAGTTGCACCATCGGCGGCAATCTGGCCTGTAATGCCGGCGGCACGCAGGTGCTGCGCTACGGCAACACACGCGAACTCTGCCTGGGGCTCGAAGTGGTCACCGCGCAGGGTGAGATCTGGCACGGTCTGTCGGGCCTGCGCAAGGACAACACCGGCTACGACCTGCGCGACCTGCTGATTGGATCGGAGGGCACGCTGGGCATCATCACCGCCGCCACGCTGAAGCTCTACCCGTTACCCGCCGCACGGTTGACCGCCTGGGCCGCCGTGGCGTCGCTGGAACACGCGATTGAATTGCTGGCGCTGGCACGCCGCCACTTTGATGCCGGCCTGACCGGCTTTGAAGTGATGGGCCGGTTTGCGCTCGACCTGGTGGCCAAACACTTCCCGCACCTGCATATGCCGGCGCAGCCGGACGCACCCTACTGCGTGCTGCTGGAGACCTCGGACCATGTGTCGGAGCAGCATGCAAGAGAGCAGTCTGAAGGCTTGCTGGAGGCAGCGCTCGAACAAGGCCTGGTGAGCGACGCCGTGGTCGCCGAGAGCCTGTCGCAGGCAAATCAGTTGTGGCAGGTCCGCGAGAGCATTCCGCTAGCGCAGCCATTGGAGGGACTGAACATCAAACACGACATTTCAGTCCCGATCTCCAGCATCGCTGAATTCGTTCACACAACCGACGCGCTGCTGCAGCAAGCCATTGCCGGCGTGCGCATGGTCAACTTCGGCCACCTCGGCGACGGCAACCTGCATTACAACGTACAGGCGCCCGTGCACATGGACCCGGCACATTTTCTGGCCGAGCATGAGGCGCAGGTCAACACCCTGGTCTATGACAGCGTGACCGCGTTCAAGGGATCGATCTCGGCGGAACACGGTGTCGGAAGTCTGAAAGTGGAACAACTGGAAAAGTACAAGGCGTCGGTGGCGCTGGACATGATGCGCGCCATCAAACGCGCTCTGGACCCGCAGAATCTGCTGAACCCGGGTCGGGTGGTGCGGATTCAAGGCCTTGTCCGTCACTAGATAATCCCTGCCTATGACACAGCACCCCGTTCGCTCTCAGTATGAAAACTTTCTGCGCCATGTGAATACGCATGGTGTGTTCAAACCCGACCGCACCGGCACCGGCACCAAAAGCGTGTTCGGCTACCAGATGCGCTTTGACCTGAACCAGGGCTTCCCTCTGGTGACGACCAAGAAGGTTCACGTGCGCTCCATCATTCAGGAACTGTTGTGGTTCCTGACCGGTTCGAGCAACAACAACTGGTTGAAGGAACGCGGCGTCACGATCTGGGATGAGTGGGCTGCACCCGATGGTGATCTGGGTCCGGTTTATGGTGTTCAGTGGCGCAGCTGGCCGACACCCGATGGCGGCCATATTGACCAGATTGCCCAGGTGATTGAGACGCTCAGGAGCAACCCGGATTCGCGCCGCATCATCGTCAGCGCCTGGAACGTCGCCGAGCTCAGCAAAATGGCCTTGATGCCCTGCCACGCCTTCTTTCAGTTCTACGTCGCACCCGCTGCGGCCCCAGGCGAAAAGGGAAAGCTCAGTTGCCAGCTCTACCAGCGCAGTGCCGACATTTTTCTCGGTGTGCCTTTCAACATTGCGAGCTACGCGCTGCTCACGCACATGCTGGCGCAGCAGTGCGACCTGGAAGTGGGAGACTTCATCTGGACTGGCGGTGACTGCCACATCTACAGCAACCACGCCGAGCAGGTAGCGCTGCAACTCAGCCGTGCACCCTACGCCTATCCCACGCTGCGGATCAAGCGCCGCCCGGCAACGCTTTTTGACTACGATTTTGATGACTTCGAGTTCCTTGGCTACCAGTGCCACCCGCCCATCAAGGCTCCGGTGGCGGTCTGAATGAAACTGCATCTGATCTTTGCCCGCGCCGCCAACGGTGTGATCGGCAAGGGCAACGCCCTGCCCTGGCATTTGCCGGAAGACTTGGCGCACTTCAAGCGCAGCACGCTGGGCTGCCCGGTGATCATGGGGCGCAAGACCTGGGAGTCGCTGCCGGTGAAGTTTCGCCCCCTGCCTGGGCGTCTCAATGTTGTACTGACGCGCCAGGCGGACTGGAAGGCAGAGGGCGCCCGGTCGGCCCATTGTCTGGAGGATGCCTGTGCCCTGTGCCCACCCGACAGTAATGCCTGGATCATCGGTGGCGCTGAAATATACGCGCAGGCTTTGCCACTGGCCAGCAGTGCTGTCGTTACTGAAATTGACGCGAGCTTTGAGGGCGACGCTTTTGCCCCACAATTCGGGCCACAATGGACTGAAATGAGCCGCGAACACCAGATCTCGGCCAGTGGTTTGAGATTCAGTTTTGTCACCTATCGCAGAAGCACAGGAGTTTGATATGTCAGGAGATGGTTTTCACGTACATGGCCCTCACGATCACGAGTTGGAGCACGCACAGCAGGGTGGCCATGGCGCAGAGCATGGTGACCACAGTGGCATGATCAATCAGATCGCCATGTTCACTGCCATCATCGCCACCGTCGGTGCAATTTTTGGCTACATGGGTGGTGCCACGCAGGCCAATGCCGGCCTGTTCAAGAACAACGCCGCTATCAAGAAAACTGAAGCCTCCAATCAGTGGAACTACTACCAGTCAAAGAGCACCAAGCAATCGCTGGCCGAACTGGCACGCGACCTTTCGACCGACGACAAACAAGCCAAATACCAGGACAAGGTTGACCGTTACGAAAAGGAAAAAAGCGAAATCAAGGTCGTCGCTGAAAAACTGGAAGCCGAGGCCACGCAGTGGGAAAAACAAAGTGACGAACAGATGCACGAGCATCACCGCTGGGCACAGTCGACCACTGTGCTGCAGGTTTGCATTGCGCTGGCAGCGATTGCCCTGCTGACCAAGAAAAAGTGGCTGGAGTACGCCATGTTTGGCGCGGGCGTCCTCGGCATCCTGGTCGGCGCGCTGGCAGCGCTGCACATTTAGCCATCCGCTCCCCAAGGTCAGAGCTCAAGGTGAAGCCCTCGCCGAAAAGCGCACACTTTTCCGGGCTGTGGCGCGGCGCGGCCTTGCTGCTGCTGGTTCATCTGATCGGCACGCTGGGCTATATGTACATCGGGCGCCCTGGCGCGACCTGGATCGACAGCTTCTACATGACCTTTATCACCGTAGCCTCGATTGGCTTCGGCGAAATTGTGGATTTGAGCCAGCATCCGATGGGTCGGCTGTTTACCATCTTCATTGCTGTGATCGGCATTGGAACGATGAGCTACCTGTTTTCCACCTTTGTTGCCTTGCTGCTTGAATCTGATCTGAATGCCACGCTAAGGAAGAAACGCATGAAAAAGGAAATTGCCAGGCTGTCCGGGCATTACATCGTCTGCGGTATTGGACGCGTTGGCAGCAATGTCGCCAACGAACTGGTGCAGACGCAACGCAATCTGGTCGTCGTCGAGAACGACCGTGAGGCACTTGATCGCTGGCTCGAAGAGCATCCGGGAACGCCGCATCTGCATGCCGACGCGGCTGACGATGAGGCCCTGCGCGCCGCCGGTGTGATGGCAGCCGCCGGCGTCTTTGCCGTGACCGGCGACGACAGCCATAACCTGATGGTTGCGCTGTCCGTCAAGTTGCTAAATTCGAAGGCGCGCGTGGTGGCGCGGCTGCACGACATCCGCAATGCCGACAAGGCCAGGCGCGCCGGCGCGGACGAGATCGTCTCGCCCGACTTTACCGGTGGCATGCGCATCGCGTCGGCCATGGTGCGACCGCACGTCGTTAATTTCATGGACCAGATGCTGCGCACCGATGACCAGTTGCGGGTCGAAGAAGTGCAGGTTCCGGCGAACTTTGTCGACGCATCCATCGGCCAACTAATTGAAAAATCCAGAGACTACATCCTGCTGGCAACGCACGAGCAGGGTCACTGGGTATTCAATCCCGCCGACGAGCATTTGATCAAAGCCGGCACGACGCTGGTCCTGATGGCCACGCCCAATGGTCGCTCGCAAATCGAACAGTTGCTGCAGACTTGAGAGCGCCATGAGACTTGCCACCTGGAACGTCAACTCGCTGACCGTGCGCCTGGCGCAGGTGCTGGACTGGCTCACGGCCACCGAGGTCGATGTGCTGGTCCTGCAGGAACTCAAAATGACGGATGACAAGTTTCCGTTTCAGGCTTTTCAGCAGATGGGTTACGAGGCGCATTGCTTCGGTCAGAAGACCTACAACGGCGTGGCATTGTTGTCACGCTCGCCAGCTACCGGCGTGATTCGAAATATTCCCGGTTTTACCGACGACATGGCACGTGTCATCAGTGCCGATGTCAATGGTATTCGTGTCATCGGCGGCTATTTCCCGAACGGACAGGAGCCCGGCAGCGAGAAGTTCGATTACAAGATGAACTGGTTGAAGGGCTTGCGCAACTGGATTCGCGAAGAACTGGTGAAGCATCCTGAGCTCGTTCTGATGGGCGACTACAACATCACTTTTGACGACGCCGATGTCTGGGACCCGGTCGGCCTGAAGGACACCATCCATTGCACCGAAGAAGAGCGCTATCAGCTGCGCGCGCTGCTGGCGCTCGGCCTGCACGACGCCTACCGGCTGTTTGCGCAAGCACCCAAAAGCTATTCGTGGTGGGACTACCGCGATTTCGGCTTCCGGCGCAACCGGGGCCTGCGCATTGACCACATCCTGGTCAGCAGCGGGCTCAAGCCGCTGGTGAGTTCTTGCGTGATCGACAAGAAGCCACGTGGCAACGAGCGTCCCAGCGATCACGCGCCAGTGGTCGTGGAGCTTGATTCATTGCCACTGGGGCTTTGACTTGTCTGGGGTATAAATTGTCGGTGCGACTTTGAATTGTCATTGCGGGCTTGATCCGCAATCCAGGGTCCGAGCGGCACAGTCAGAAGGCGTGGATCCCGGGTCGAGCCCGGGATGACAATTAAGGCGTCCAGTGTCAATTAAGGCGTCCAGTGTCAATTAAGGCATGCAGGATGACAGCTGAGGCGTCGGGGATGACAATTACTCCAGACCTAACTCCTGAATCTTGCGCGTGATCGTGTTGCGGCCGATGCCGAGCTTTTGTGCTGCCTCGATGCGTCGCCCGCGTGTTGCCGCCAGTGCCGCCAGGATCAGGCGGGATTCAAAGCGACGCGTCAAAACGTCCCAGACATCGCTGCGCCCGCTGGCCAGCAGGGCAGCGGCTTCGCTCTCCAGACCCCGCTCCCAGGCATCCAAATCAGCTTGCGGCACGACTGCTGGTGCCACAGTGGCCGGCTGAACGGGCGCCGGCCCAGCCAGCAGCGCTGAGCGCTCCTGCGATACAGACTCCAAGGTCTGGCTCTCGCCCGGCGCAACACCCACTTCGGGCGGCAAGTCCTTCGATTCAATCAGCTGCGCCGGCGTCATCACGGTCAGCCAGTGGCAAATGTTCTCCAACTGACGCACATTGCCCGGAAAGGCAAAATTGCCGAGCCAGGTCAATGCGGCATCAGAAATCCGCTTGGGCTCCACGCCGAGCTGCAGCGCACTTTGCTGCAAAAAGTGACGCGTCAGCATCGGCACATCTTCCCTGCGCTCGCGCAAGGCCGGCAGGCGCAGCCGGATCACATTGAGGCGGTGAAACAAGTCCTCACGAAATGCACCCTCCTTGACACGCTGTTCCAGATTCTGGTGCGTCGCGGCAATGATGCGCACATTGGTCTTGACCGCGCTGTGCCCGCCAACGCGATAGAAATGGCCGTCGCTGAGGACACGCAGAAGCCGGGTTTGAAGGTCAAACGGCATGTCGCCAATTTCGTCGAGAAACAGCGTGCCGCCGTCGGCCTGCTCAAAGCGGCCACGGCGCATGGTCTGCGCACCAGTAAAGGCACCCCGCTCGTGGCCGAACAACTCGGACTCAAGCAGGTCTTTCGGAATCGCCGCCGTGTTGATCGCCACAAAAGGGCCACCGGCGCGCGTTGAGTGCTTGTGCAGGGCACGTGCCACCAACTCTTTGCCGGAGCCCGACTCGCCCGTGATCATCACCGTCACATTGCTTTGGCTCAAGCGCCCAATGGCACGAAAGACGTCCTGCATCGCGCTTGCCTGTCCCAGCATTTCAGGCGTGTCGACCAGACCGACTTCGCTCACCTCCTCGCGCTGGCTTTCTTCCACAGCGCGCCGGATCAACTCGACGGCTTTGGGCAAGTCAAAGGGCTTGGGCAGGTACTCAAAGGCGCCGCCCTGAAAGGCCGACACCGCGCTGTCCAGATCGGAATAGGCGGTCATGATGATCACCGGCAGCGCCGGGAAGCGCTCCTTCACCTTGCCCAGCAGGTCCAGACCCGAGCCGCCGGGCATCCGGATGTCGCTCACCAGCACTTGCGGGCCATTGTCCTCAGTCACT
>CAITQH010000092.1 GCA_903894475.1 uncultured beta proteobacterium | reverse complement strand
CGAGCGCTTGCGCATGGCCGGGTCGCGCATCAGCAGGTTCAATCTGCCCTGCAAGTCCACCAGACGACGCTGGTAGGTCTTGAGTGGCAGCGCACGCTTGTAGTCAAAGGAACCGAGCAAGGTCCGCTGATCGATGGCCAGTGGTGCCACCGGTGCCGCCGCCGCAGTCGCTAGCGGCCCGGCCAGCCGCTGTCCAATTGCATCCAGCAGGTACTGACCGGCGGTCAGCGCGCGGTAAGCCGGATCGCTGCCTTCAATCACCAGCCATGGCGCCTCACCGGTGCTGGTCTTGCGCAAAGCCTGCTCACTGACTTTGATAAAGGCATCGTAATGCTTGAAACGCTGCCAGTCATGCGGTGTCGCACGCCACGCATTCCTGGGGTCCGATTCCAGTGCCTTGAGCCGCTTGCGGGCCGCCGCCTTGGACAGATGAAACCAGAACTTGACCAGCAGCGCACCCTCGGCCGCCAGCATGCGTTCAAACTCGCGGATGTTCTCCAGACGCTGGGTGAAACGCGCCGCCTTCTCGTGCCCCATGACACGCGCCACGATGGGTTCGCTGTACCACGAGCCAAAGACAATGCCGATATGTCCCTTGGCTGGCAACACCTGCCAGAAGCGCCACATGGCAGGCATCCCATGCCCGTCCTCGGTCGCCTCACCCAGTGCTTCGGTCCGGATGTGACGCGGGTCCATCCACTCGTTGAGCAGATTGACTGTTTCACCCTTGCCGGCGCCGCCCACCCCATTGACCAAAATGATCACCGGGAATTTGGCGGATTTCAACAATTTGTATTGCAATCCAAGCAAGGCCTCGCGCAACACCGATTCGCGTTGCTTGTATTCCTTCTTGCCGATCCGGTGACCAATTTCAGCTGATTCGAACATGTTGCATGTTCAGTCGCTCAAACCCTGCGCCGCCTGAAACAGCGCTTGCCGCGCCTGGCTGACGATTTGTTCCTTCCAGACATCGGTGTCGGTGTAGAACGCATCCATCATCTGCTGCTTGATCTGTTTGGCCAGATCGGCTGGCGCATCCGGGTGATTGTTCAGCCAGTGCTCAGCGCGCAGCGCCTGCGTCACTTGCGGGAACGGCAGCGTGCCGTACTCCATGGCCAGCCCCGTGTACTCGGCTTGCGGACACTCCTCGTAGGCTGACATCCACATCAAACCGGTGAGGAATGCAGAAGTGGACGAGCCGTCGTAGATTGACGTCACCGGTGTCGCACCCTTGCCACCCCACCACTGGCTGGCACGGGCATACGCCGCCTTGTCATCCCGGCAAGCAAAAATGCGTTCACCGAGACCGCTGGGACCCAAGCCGGTGTGCAAATCGATCCAGGCCAGCTTGCGGGCAGTGCGACCGTGGTCGCGCAGCACCTGGCGAATGGTCCGGTTACTCCAGGTCGGCTCGGTGCCCCCAAAGAACAGGCCATCAGGAAACTCGTGCTGACCGCCCGATACGGCCGACTGGAAGGCGCCCGCACCATGTTTCTCCATAAAAGCCGCGATGGCGGCCGCGTTGTCAGCGTCAGGTGGCCAGCGATCCGGCAGCAGCAGGGAATGGATGCTGCGGTAGCCAAGGTTCACCGGCAGCGGCTGGCTGAAATCGTGAAAATTGCGGTTGATGTCCACGTTTTCGTGGGTGGCCCGGCGCACATGCGAAAAACCGAAAGGATTGAGGGCGTGCACATACAACACCGCCACACCCTGCTCGCGGGCCTTTTTGCGCCACTCCTGGTCATGCAGCGCAGCCACCTGCACGCCGCTGCCGCAGTAGCCTTCGACACCGTGACAGGCACTGCTGACGAGCAGCAGGCGCTCGGCATCCGCTGCGCCATCAAGCACCACGTCCATCGCCAGCGCTTCGCCGTCGCGCCCGGCGCGCGGATGCACATGCGATGTCACTGGCAGGTTGGCGGCCACCGCGGCGGCAAAGAACTTGCCCCGCGCCTGCGCGTAGCTGGTAGAAAAAGCGTCCGGCACGTTCATCATGGCGTCAACTCCTTCAAGCCGCGGGTTTGAGCCATTCCTCGGCCAGGCGCACCCAGTAGGTGGCGCCCAGGGGAATCATGTCGTCGTTGAAGTCATAACTCGGGTTGTGCAACATGCACGGGCCCGCGCCGTGCCCGGATTCGCGGTGCGTGCCATCTCCATTGGCAATAAAGCAGTAGCACCCCGGCTTGGCCATCAACATGTAGGAGAAATCTTCCGCGCCCATGACCGGCTCCTGCGCCATCACGTTGTCGGCGCCAACAATGCTCTGCATCACCTTGCGCGCAAACTCGGCTTCGGCCACGCTGTTGATGGTGGGCGGGTAATTGCGCACAAATTCGAACTCGCAGCGCATGTCAAAGGCAGCGCAGGTGTGTTCAGAAATGCTCTTCATGCGCTGCTCGATCAGGTCCAGCACTTCCACCGAGAAGGTGCGCACCGTGCCCTGCAACTCGCAGTGGTCCGGTATCACGTTGGTGGCCTCACCGGCGTGAACCATGGTGACCGAGATCACGCCCGCATCGATCGGCTTCATGTTGCGGCTGATGATGGTCTGAAAGGCCTGCACCAACTGACAGGCCACCGGCACCGGGTCCAGCCCCGTGTGTGGCGTCGCAGCGTGACCGCCGCGCCCGTAAATCATGATCTTGAATTCGTTGCTCGATGCCATCACCGGACCCGCCGCGACGGCAAACTTGCCAACCGGGAAACCGGGCCAGTTGTGCATGCCAAAGACCGCGTCCATCGGAAATTTCTCAAACAAGCCATCCTTGATCATCTCGCGCGCACCGCCACCGCCCTCTTCGGCCGGCTGGAAGATCAGGTAAACCGTGCCGTCAAAATGGCGTTCCTTGGCGAAATGCTGAGCTGCCGCGAGCAGCATGGCGGTATGACCATCGTGGCCGCAGGCGTGCATCTTGCCGGCCTGTTTGCTGGCATGGCCAAAGGTGTTGAACTCCTGCATCGGCAGCGCGTCCATGTCGGCGCGCAAGCCAATGGCGCGCGACGAGGTACCGTTCTTGATGATGCCAACCACGCCGGTGGTGCCCATGCCGCGATGAATCGGAATGCCCCACTCGGTCAGCTTCTGCGCCACCAGATCGGCGGTGCGGGATTCTTCAAAACACAGTTCAGGGTGGGCGTGGATTTCGCGGCGAATGGCAGCAATGCCGGCAGCCTGCGTGACGATGGAATCAATAATTTTCATGGGTGCTCCTAATATTCCAAGTCTATCGCCAACCGCAAGACACTGCTTTATGCGCCAAAATGCGCCTTCACACTCACCTTGCAGCCATGAACCCAACTTCTACCGCAGTTCCCGACGTCAAGACCACCCAAATCCTGGGCGCCTGCCCGCACGACTGCCCGGACACCTGTTCGCTGCTGACCACGGTGCGCGGCGGCATCGCCATCAAGGTGGGCGGCAACCCGGAGCATCCGCACACCGGTGGCGCGCTGTGTACCAAGGTGTCGCGCTACCCGGAGCGCACTTACCACCCGCAGCGCATCCTGCAGCCGCTCAAGCGCGTCGGACCCAAAGGCTTGGGCCAGTTTGAGCCAGTCAGTTGGGATGCGGCACTCAGCGATATTGCAGTTCGCCTCAAAGCCATTGCAGCGGACGGACCCGACGGCGCGCAGGCCATCCTGCCCTACAGCTACGCCGGCACCATGGGACTGGTGCAAGGCGAGGGCATGGCCACGCGCTTCTTCCATAAACTGGGTGCCTCCCTGCTGGATCGCACCATCTGCTCCTCGGCCGGCGCCGAAGCGCTGACGCAGACGCTGGGCGGCAAGTTCGGCATGCACCTGAAGTTTTTTGCCGAGTCCAAACTGATTCTGATCTGGGGTAGTAACTCGATCACCAGCAACCTGCACTTCTGGCGCTATGCGCAAAAGGCCAAGAACCAGGGCGCCAAGCTGATCTGCATCGACCCGCGCAAGAGCGAGACTGCAGACAAGTGCGACGAACACATTGCCTTGCTGCCCGGCACCGATGGCGCTCTCGCGCTCTCGCTGATGCACGAACTCATCACCCACGACTGGCTTGACCATGACTACCTGGCGCGCTACACACTGGGTTGGGACTTGCTGCGCAGCCGCGCCCTGCGGTGGCCGCCCGAGCGTGCAGCTCTGGTTTGCGGTATTACAGCGGATCAGATCCGCGCGCTGGCCAAAGACTACGGCGTCTGCGCTGCCAGTGGTGAGCCCGCCGCCATCCGCATGAATTACGGCATGCAGCGCGTGCACGGCGGTGGCAACGCGGTGCGCCTGATCGCCTCGCTGCCGGCGCTGATCGGCGCCTGGCGACATCGTGCGGGCGGTGTGCTGCTGTCAAGTTCGAGCAGTTTCCCGATCCAGCGCGCCGCACTGCAGCGCCCCGACCTGCTCGGCGGCAGAACCCCGCGCACGCTCAACATGGCCACCCTTGGCGACGATCTGCTGCGCCCGTGCAGCAAGGACTTCGGCCCGGCCGTCAAGGCGCTGATTGTTTACAACAGCAACCCAGTGGCGATCGCCCCCGAGTCTGCCAGGGTGGTGCAGGGTTTTGAGCGCGACGATCTGTTCACCGTGGTGCTGGAACATTTCCAGACCGATACGGCCGACTACGCCGATTACATCCTGCCCGCCACCACGCAGCTTGAACACTGGGACGTGCACATGAGCTACGGCCACACCGATGTGCTGCTCAATCGGCCAGCGATTGCACCGCTCGGACAGGCCAAGCCGAATTCACAGATTTTTCGAGAACTGGCGCAGCGCATGGGCTTTGAAGAACCCTGCTTTGCCGACGACGACCTGGCGCTGTGCCGCATGGCCTACAGCGAGGAGGTCAATTTTGACGAGTTGCTGGCGAAGGGTTTTATCACGCTGAAAACGATGGATGCGCCGTTTGCTCAGGGCAATTTCGCAACCCCGTCGGGCCAATGCGAGTTCTTCAGTGCCCGACTCGCTGCGCAGGGGCTGGACGGATTGCCAGATCATGTGCCCAACTACGAGCCGTTCAACTCATCGGCTGACTATCCGCTGGCCATGATCTCGCCACCGGCGCGCAACTTTTTGAACTCCAGCTTTGTCAACGTGGACAGTCTACGCACCCTTGAAGGCGAGCCCTTGCTGGAGATGCACGCCGATGACGCGGCTGCGCGCGGTCTGCAAAGCGGCGACACGGTGCGCGTCTTTAACCAGCGCGGCGTCTATCGCTGCAAACTCAAGATTTCAAAGCGGGCACGCCTCGGCGTGGTCAACGGCCTGGGTGTCTGGTGGCGCAAGCTCGGGCTCGATGGCCGCAATGTGAACCAGCTCACCAGCCAGGCGCTGACCGACCTCGGCCGTGCGCCGACTTTTTACGATTGTCTGGTTCAGGTAGAGGCAGATTCCCGGATCGGTGGAACTCACTGACTCCAAAGTGCGTGCATTGGGATAGCCGAGACGCCGGGCATTGCCTGTCATCCCGGCCCCCGGCTTTGTCCTCTCGGCCCCCGGCGTTGTCATCCCGGACCCCGGCGTTGTCCTCTCGGCCCCCGGCGTTGTCATCCCGGACTCGATCCGGGATCCAGCCCCCCGCAGACACTGGATTGCGGGTCAGGCCCGCAATGACAAAGCGTGGGACGCAATGACCTGAACGGTTCATCGCAGCACCGCGTGCGCCAGCACAAAGGCCGCGATGGCGGCGGTATCGGCCAGGTCCAACTGCGCCAGGCCCGGTGTCACGCTGTGCTGCACTTCGACCTTCGGCGCGGTGTCGCTGGCAATGGCCAGGATGCCGGGCCAGTCTGGCCACAGGGTCTTGGCGCCCACTTCAGCGCGCCAGACTTCAAGTTTGGGAAAGTTGCCGTGCTTGAAGCCTTCAATCAGCACCAGATCGCAGTCCATCATGCGGTCCAGCAGGTAGTCCAGCGAGGGCTCGCTGGCGCCACGCAACTCGTGCATCAGGGCCCAGCGGTCGTTGCCCAGCAGCAGGACCTCCTTGCAGCCTGATTCGCGCAGACGGTAGGAGTCCTTGCCGGGGCGGTCGATGTCGATGTTCTTGTGGCTGTGCTTGATCAGGGATACGCGCAGGCCGCTGCGCGTGAGCTCGGGCACCAGCCGCTCCAGCAGCGTGGTCTTGCCCATGCCGGAATGTCCGGCGATACCGAAAATTTTCAT
>CAITQH010000091.1 GCA_903894475.1 uncultured beta proteobacterium | reverse complement strand
TCAAGCCCGGGGCAGGCTCTGATCCGGGATCCAGTGCCACGCGAGCCATGGATTGCGGGTCGGGGCCCGCAATGACAAGCAGGGGAGTAACTGTTCATGGAAAGCGAAGCGCGGCAATCCATGGATCGCCACGGCCTGCGGCCTCGCGATGACGGCAACAAACGATGAAAGTACCTACGATGCATTACGAGAAACTATTCCTTACCGCGCTCACCCTGACGGCCTGCCTGGCTGTGCCACTGGCGCATGCACAGAGCAAGCCGATTCGCCTGATCGTGCCCTACGCTGCCGGCGGTCCGCTCGACATCACAGCACGGGCACTGGCAGAGCGGGTCAAGGACACGCTGGGCGCCGTCATCATCGAGAATCGCCCTGGCGCTGGCGGCAATATTGGCGCTGATGCGATTGCCAAGGCCGCGCCCGATGGCCTGACCATCGGCATCGCCGCGACCGCCACGCACGCGGTCAACCCCTGGCTCTACAGCAGGATGCCCTACAACGCGGCCACCGACTTTGCCCCGATCACGCAGATGGTGCGGGTGCCCAACGTGCTGGTGATGAACGCCGAGACCGCGCAACGCCTGAAAATCAACAGCCTGCAGGAACTCATTGCCTACGCCAAGGCGAATCCGGCCAGGCTCAATTACGCAAGCGGCGGCAACGGCAGCGCCGGCCATCTGGCTGGCGAGATGTTCAAGCGCGACGCCGGTATCTTTGCCGTGCACATTCCGTACAACGGCGGTGCTCCGGCGCAGCTCGCCCTGCTCAGCGGCCAGGTCGATTTCAACTTCGACAACCTGGCCACGGCAGCGCCGAACATTCGCTCCGGCAAACTCAAGGCCCTGGCGGTCACCACGCTGGCACACTCCAGCGCCCTGCCCGGCGTACCGCCAGTGGCCGACACGCTCAAGGGCTTTGCCATCGACACCTGGTGGGGTCTGGTGGCACCTGCAGCCACACCCAAAGACGTGCTGGCACGCCTGAATCAGGCCTTTGTCGCAGCGCTGAACGCGCCGGAAACCAAAACCCGCTTTGCCACGCTGCTGGCCGAACCGGTGCCCAGCACGGCAGACGAGTTTGGCAAGCTGATGAAAGACGAGCGCGCCAAGTACGAAGTTCTGGTCAAGGCTTCCGGCGCGCGGGTGGACTGAAGCTGAAGCGCATCAGTCGGTTCTGGCACCCGACTCAAACCACTGTTTGATGAGCAGTCGCTCGGCCTCGGTGATGCCGGTGGCATTGTTCATCGGCATCAGTTTCAGCACCACCGCCTGCTGGTACATGTACTGGGCGTAGGCCTTGACGTATTGCGCCGAGTCCAGCCGCACGCTCTTCATCTGCACCTTCTCACCGTGGCACAGGTAGCAGCGCTGGGCCAGCACCGGCTGCAGATCCGCGTAGCGCAAGGGGCGCACAGCGCTGCCACCCGCAGAGACAAGCGGCGCATCGGGTCGCAGCCAGACGATCAGCGCCAGGATGGCTGTCACACCGGCCAGCGCATAAATCAAGGGATTGCGATTGCGCCCCAGCTTGTAGCCGTGGCGCATGACAAAGAACTGGCGGATCGCGGCACCTGCAAACATCATGAGAACCAGCACCAGCCAGTTTTGTGGATGGCTGTAGGTAAAGCTGTAGTGGCCGCTGAGCATGGCAAACAGCACCGGCAAGGTGAAATAGGTGTTGTGCACGCTGCGCTGCTTGCCGCGCTTGCCGTGAATCGCGTCGACCGGCACACCGGCCTTGATCTGGGCGACCACCTTCTTTTGCCCGGGGATGATCCAGAACAAGACATTGGCACTCATGCTGGTAGCGAGCATGGCCCCCACCAGCAGAAAGGCCGCACGCCCGGCAAACCAGTGACAAGCGGCCCAGGAGGCCACGCACACCAAGCCAAATACCAGCACACCGACGATGGGCTCACCATGCTTGCGCTGACCGAACACCCGGCAGATCAGGTCATAAAAGAACCAGAACAGCACCAGGAAAGACAGCGCCACCGCAATCGCCGTACCCGGCGCCCAGTCCATCAACGACTTGTCAATCAGGTAGGTGCTGGCGCTCCAGAGGTAACTCACCGTGAACAGCGAAAAGCCGCTGAGCCAGGTGCTGTAGCCCTCCCAGTAAAACCAGTGCAACTGATTCGGCAATTCGGGCGGCGAGACATTGAACTTGACCGGGTGATAGAAGCCCCCGCCATGCACCGCCCACAACTCGCCGGTCACACCCTGCTTTTGCAGGTCTTCGTCCTGCGCCGGCGTCAGGCTGCTGTCCAGAAAAACAAAATAAAAGGACGAGCCAATCCAGGCGATGGCGGTGATGACGTGAACCCAGCGCAACAGCAGATTGGCCCAGTCGAGGTAATAACTTTCCATAAATCCTTGCTCTATTGATGCCAGCAGTTCAGCGGTGGTCCGACACGCTTTGCAATATCTGTGCCGCCACCGCGACCGCGATCACTTCGGGCTCCTTGCCGTGAATCCCGGGAATGCCGATGGGACAAGTGACGTGGGCGATTTCCTGCGCCGTGAAGTCACGCGCGGCGAGCCGGTGGCCAAAGGTCGCCCACTTGGTCTTGCTGCCAATCAGACCGACATAAGGCAGGTCAGCATGCAATCGCTGGCGCGTCAGACAGGCCGCGACCACCTCCAGATCTTCGGCATGGCTGAAGCTCATGATCAGAACACGGGAGCCTGGCGCCAACGCGGCGACTTCGGCCTGCACGGGATCGGAATGCAGGCAGACGACGCCCAGAGGCAACTCGGCTGGAAAGATCTCATCCCGGCTGTCGATCCAGCTCAGCTTCAAAGGCAGTCGAGCCAGCACCTGCGCCAGCGCCTGCCCCACATGGCCGCCACCAAAGAGCGCCAGCGGCGGATGATCGGCTGCCAGTCGCTGATGCAGCGCAGCTATGTCCGCGGCTGTCACCAGTTCAAAGGAGACCTGCAGTTCGCCACCACAGCACTGCCCCAGGCTGGGACCCAGCGGATAACGAACCAGCGCCTCGCCAGCGCCCCCGGCCAGACGCTGGCGTGCCTGCGCCATGGCGGCAAACTCCAGATGCCCACCACCAATGGTGCCGATCGCACCCTCGGCAAAGACCGCCATCCAGGCACCCTTCTCGCGCGGCACCGAGCCACGCGAGGCGTGTATGTTCATGAGACAGGCGCTCTCACGAGCCAGACGCAGCAGGAACCGCTCAAGACTCATCAGGAACCCCGGTACGTCGAATAGCTCCAGGGGCTCACCAACAGCGGCACGTGGTAATGCTGCGAGGCGTCGGCAACGCCAAAGTCAAGGTTCACCTGATTCAGAAAATTGGGTTCGGGCAATGCCACCGCTCGGCCGCGGAAGTAGCCGGCCACATCAAAAACAAGACGGTAGCTGCCAACCTGGAGGCTGGCATGGTCGAGAAGCAAGCCATCGTCAGGACGGCCGTCCTGATTCAGCACCAGCTGCTTCAACAGGGTTGGCGGCTGCGTCATCGTGCTGTACAGCGCCACCTGCATGCCGGCCGCCGGTGCGCCGTGCATGGTGTCCAGTACATGTGTGCTCAAGCCCATGGCGCGTTCCTCTGTTTTGCAAAAATTGCCATTATCATGCCGCCATGCCCTCTTGTCTGAATCCATGAAGCACTACGACAGCACGCTGCCCTACCCGCGCGACCTGGTTGGCTACGGGGCCAGACCGCCGCATGCGGCGTGGCCAGCCAAAGCCCGCATTGCACTGCAGTTTGTGCTGAACTACGAGGAGGGCGCAGAGAACTCCGTGCTGCACGGCGATGCGGCGTCCGAGCAATTCCTCTCCGAGATGGCCAGCCCGGCGGCTTTCGCGGCACGGCATCTCAGCATGGAGAGCATTTACGAGTACGGCTCGCGCGCCGGGGTCTGGCGCATCCTGCGCGAGTTTGAACAACGCAAATTGCCGCTGACGGTGTTTGGCGTCAGCATGGCGCTGCAGCGGCACCCGGAGCTGTGCGCTGCCTTCAAGGAACTCGGGCACGAGATTGCCTGCCACGGCTGGCGCTGGATCAATTACCAGAATCTGGACGAAGCAACGGAGCGCGAACACCTGCGCACCGCGATGCAGATCCTGACCGAGCTCACCGGCGAGCGGCCCTTGGGCTGGTACACCGGGCGCGACAGCCCGCAGACGCGCCGTCTGGTGGCCGACTTCGGCGGCTTTGACTACGACAGCGACTACTACGGTGACGACCTGCCGTTCTGGATGTGTGTGTCAAAGAGCGACGGCACGGTGGTGCCGCAGTTGATCGTGCCCTACACGCTCGACACCAACGACATGCGTTTTGCCTCAAGCCAGGGCTTTGCCCAGGGCGATGATTTCTTCAGCTACCTGAAAGACAGCTTTGATGTGCTGTACGCGGAGGGTGACCCGGCCGGACTGAACACACCGAAGATGCTCAGCATCGGCATGCACTGCCGCCTGCTCGGACGACCCGGGCGCATGAAGTCCTTGCAGAAGTTTCTGGACTACGTGCAAAGTCACTCGCAGGTCTGGATTTGCCGGCGCATCGACATTGCCCGGCACTGGAAGCAGACGCATCCCTATCTACCAGCGGCCCTTGCCGGCTCCGGTAGTTGTTGAGCCTTCCATAAATCATGACGCGCACAAAGAAACACACTGTCATCCCAGAGTCAGCAGCTGTCATCCCAGAGTCAGCAGCTGTCATCCCGGACTCGCAGTTTGTCATCCCGGACTTGATCCGGGATCCAGTGCTGCACCACCACTGGATTGCGGGTCAGGCCCGCAATGACAAGGGCACCCGCAATAACAATGCGGTATCCGTTGTTGTTGGGCGGTGTCATGAATTTCGGAAACATTAATAAGCATGGCACCGACTCTGCAACAACTCAACAGCGCCGAGCTGACCGATGCGGCGCAGATGCTAGCCGGCCTGTACGAGCACTCGCCCTGGATTGCCCAGGCAGCACTGGCACAGCGGCCTTTTGCGTCGCTGGCAAAGCTCAAGTACGCCTTGGTTCAGGTCCTGGCGCAAGCCGGTCTGGACGCGCAACTGGCCTTGATTCGCGCGCACCCGGAACTGGCCGGCAAAGCCATGGTCAGCCAGACGTTGACGGCAGAGTCCAGCAGCGAACAAAGCACCGCCGGTCTCACGCACTGCAGCGCGCAGGAATTCGCCAGGATCCAGCAACTCAACGCCGCCTACACGGCCAGGTTCGACTTCCCTTTCATTCTGGCAGTGCGCGGTCCACGCGGCAGCGGCCTGAGCCGCAAAGAAATCATCGAAACATTTGAGCGCCGCCTGCAGGGACAGCGCAGCTTCGAAATCCAGGAGTGTCTTCGCAATATTCATCGCATTGCGGAGCTGCGCCTGAACGACAAGTTCGGCATCGAGCCGGTGCTCGGCAACCGGGTCTGGGACTGGGCCGAAGCACTGGCAGAGTACAGCGACCCGGGTTACGCGGAGAACGGGCAATTCACCGTCACCTACCTGACCGAGGCGCACCGCGCCTGCGCCGCACACATCCGCGCGCTGATGCTCGAATGCGGCTTTGACGAGGTCAGTATCGACGCCGTCGGCAATGTGGTCGGACGCTATCTGTCGGACCAGCCGCTGGCCAAGACCCTGCTCACCGGTTCGCACTTTGATACCGTGCGCAACGCCGGCAAATACGACGGTCGGCTCGGCATCCTGGTGCCGATGGCCTGCGTCAGGACGCTCGCAGGGGAGCGCCGGCGCTTGGGCTTTCATGTCGAAGTCGTGGCCTTTGCGGAAGAAGAAGGGCAGCGCTTTGAGACCAGTTTCCTCGGCTCCAGCGCACTGACGGGGCAGTTCAAGTCAGAGTGGTTGGATCTGATCGATGCCGATGGGATCACCTTGCGCTCGGCCATGCTGAATGCAGGTTTGAACCCGGCGGAGATTGCGGGCCTGCAACGCGATCCGAGTGAATACCTGGGCTATGTCGAAGTTCACATTGAACAGGGGCCGGTGCTCAATGAACTGAATCTGCCGCTGGGGGTGGTAACGTCCATCAACGGCAGTGTGCGCTGCACCGGCGAAGTAATGGGTACCGCCTGCCACGCCGGCACCACGCCGATGAGCCGGCGTCAGGACGCGGCCGCTGCGGTAGCCGAATTGATCCTCGCCGCAGAAAAACGTGCTGGCGAGGACGCCGATTCGGTGGCCACGGTGGGCCAGTTGCTGGTGCCCAATGGATCAACCAATGTCGTGCCCGGGCGCTGCCAGTTCACGCTCGACATGCGCTCACCCAGCGACGCCCAGCGCAATGCTCTGGTGCGTGACATTCTGGCCAGCCTGGCCGAAATCTGCGAACGACGCCAACTGCGCTACACACTGACCGAAACCATGCGCGTGGCAGCTGCTCCGAGCGCGCCGGACTGGCAGCAGCGCTGGGAGCAGGCCCTGACGAAACTGGCGGTGCCGATGCATCGCATGCCCAGCGGCGCCGGTCACGACGCCATGATGCTGCACAGGATCATGCCGCAAGCCATGCTGTTTGTTCGCGGACAAAACGCCGGCATCAGCCACAACCCGCGGGAGTCCAGCACCAGCGACGATATGCAACTGGCAGTTCAGGCTTTCGCACAGATGCTGGAATTGACGGGCTCGTCATTGTGATCCTCCCGAACCGCAGCTCCCTCATCCGGGACCGCGCCCCCGTCATCCCTGTCGGCGCTTCTGTCATCCCGGACCACGCCTCTGTCATCCCAGACTACGCCGCTGTCATCCCGGACTTGATCCGGGATCCAGTGCCACACGAGCCATGGATTGCGGGTCGGGGCCCGCAATGACAACACCAGCTCGCAATGACAATACCAGCCTGCAATAGCCGCACCGGACCACAATGACCATTTCTGCTTCTTACAACACCCACCTTATGTCCACCTACGAACAACTTGACGCCTGGATCGACGCACATTTTGACGAGCAGGTCCGGTTTCTGCAGGAACTGATCCGCGTACCGACAGACACGCCGCCGGGCAACAATGCGCCGCACGCCGAGCGCGCCGCCGAGCTATTGCAGGACTTCGGCATGGAGGCGAAGAAGTATCCGGTGCCAGACGCCGAGGTGCGCGCCGCCGGCTTGCAGAGCATCACCAATCTGCTGGTACGGCGCGACTACGGACCGGGCCGCACGATTCTGCTGAACGCGCACGGCGATGTGGTGCCACCGGGCGAAGGCTGGAGCAAGGATCCCTACGGTGGCGAGATTGAAAACGGCTGTATCTATGGTCGCGCCAGTGCTGTCAGCAAATGCGATTTTTCGACCTATGCGTTTGCCGTTCGTGCGCTCGAAGCGGTCGCCCGGCCGCACAGCGGGAGTGTGGAATTGCTGTTCACTTACGACGAAGAATTTGGTGGCGAAGTAGGACCCGGATGGATGCTCGCGCACGGCCTCGTGAAGCCGGATTTGATGATTGCGGCGGGTTTCAGCTACCAGGTCATCACCGCACACAATGGCTGCCTGCAAATGGAAGTGACGGTGCGCGGTCAGATGGCGCACGCGGCGATTCCCGAGTCCGGCGTTGACGCGCTGCAAGCCGCCGTCAAAATCCTCAATGCCCTGTACGCACAGAACACGATTTACAAGTCGGTCTGTTCTTCGGTTGAAGGCATCACGCACCCCTACCTCAATGTCGGCGTGATTGAAGGCGGCACCAACACCAATGTGATCCCGGGGCGTGTCAGCTTCAAGCTCGACCGGCGCATGATCCCGGAAGAGAATCCGGTGCAGGTCGAGGCCAGCCTGCGCAGCATCATCGCCGAGGCGGCGGCGCAGAGCCAGGACGTCGCGGTGGATGTGCGGCGCATCCTGCTGGCCAAAGCCTTGCAGCCGCTACCCGGCAACAAGCCGCTGGTAGATGCAATTCAACGTCATGGCAAGGCGGTGTTTGGCGAAGAGATTCCGGCCCTTGGTACACCGCTGTACACCGACGTCCGCCTGTTCTGCGAAGCCGGTATTCCGGGCGTGATTTACGGCGCCGGACCGCGGACCGTGCTGGAGTCGCATGCCAAACGCGCCGATGAACGGCTTGTGCTGCAGGACTTGCGACGCGCCACCAAGGTGATCGCGCGCAGCCTGCTCGATCTGCTGCAGCCGGCCTGACACGGACCGATTCACCATTTCTTGAGCTATCGCATAGGTGACAATAACGGGCGGTAGCAAAATCCGCTGGCCTTTAAGGGCTTAGCCAATAACTATGGAGAAATGAATGAGCAACGAACTGTCCCCGGCAGAGCACGCCCTGCGCGAAGCCGCCCGCGAATACCACCGCACACCGACACGTGGCAAGATTTCGGTCACACCAACCAAGCCACTTTCCAATCAGCGCGACCTCTCGTTGGCCTACTCGCCCGGCGTTGCCTACCCCTGCCTGGACATTGAGGCCAACCCGGAACTCGTCAACGAATACACCTCACGCGGCAATCTGGTGGGCGTCATCACCAACGGCACCGCCGTGCTCGGTCTGGGCGACATCGGTCCGCTGGCCTCCAAGCCGGTGATGGAGGGCAAGGGCTGCCTGTTCAAGAAATTTGCCGGCATCGACGTCTTCGACATTGAACTGGCCGAGCGCGACCCGGACAAACTGATCGAGATCATCGCCGCGCTGGAGCCGACGCTGGGCGGCATCAACCTCGAAGACATCAAGGCGCCCGAATGCTTCTACATTGAGAAAAAGCTCCGCGAGCGCATGAACATTCCGCTATTTCACGACGACCAGCACGGCACCGCCATCATTTCCAGTGCAGCCCTGCTGAACGGCCTGGAACTGGTGGGCAAACCCATCGGCGCGGTCAAGGTGACTGTCTCCGGTGCGGGGGCCGCAGCCATCGCCTGTCTGGACGTCATGGTCGGCCTCGGTGTGGTCCGCGAAAACATCTTTGTCTGCGACTCCAAGGGTCTGGTCTACGAAGGCCGCCCCGGCGGTTACGACGAATCGAAGGCGCGTTACGCCCAGAAGACCGAGTTGCGCACGCTGGCTGATGTCATCAACGGCGCCGATGTCTTCCTGGGCTGTTCGACCGCTGGCGTGCTGACGCAGGACATGGTCAAGACCATGGCCGACAAGCCCATCATCCTGGCGCTGGCCAACCCCGAGCCCGAAATCCGCCCCGAACTCGCCAAGGCGGTGCGGCCCGACTGCATCATCGCGACCGGCCGCTCCGACTATCCAAACCAGGTCAACAATGTACTGTGCTTCCCGTATATCTTCCGCGGTGCGCTGGACTGTGGTGCGACCAAGATCACCGAAGCCATGAAGCTGGCCTGCGTGCGCCAGATCGCCGATCTGGCCAAGGCCGACATCAGCGAAGAAGTGGCTACTGCTTACGCCGGCCAGGAACTGGTGTTTGGCTCCGAATACCTGATCCCAACACCGTTTGACTCGCGCCTGATCCTGCGCATTGCGCCGGCCGTGGCCAAGGCTGCTGAAGAGTCCGGCGTGGCGACGCGCCCGATCAAGGACATGGACGCCTACCGCGAGCAGTTGTCGCGTTTTGTTTACCAGACAGGC
>CAITQH010000090.1 GCA_903894475.1 uncultured beta proteobacterium | reverse complement strand
GTAGGAAAAGTCTGTGTCATGACCTGGTCGCCCGGTGGGCTCTGGGACATGCAGACGAAGGGCTTCGTGCTGTGGCATCGGCATTTCTCCTTGCAGGGTTGTGTCCTGCGGCAGATTATCGGAACTCGGTGCTGCGCGTGGCGGGTAGCCGGCGTTGCCCGAACAATGCGGCAATGCTGGCGGGATCGCCGCGCGCCTTGCTTGCAAGGTCAAGCATAACGGATTTTGAGGCTGCTCGGCTCCGCGCATTCCCTGGCCCTGCGCCAGCGGCCGACCGGCTGTTGCCTGCGAAAAAAAAGGGCTGCTCAGGCAGCCCTTTTCTCGATCGTGAATCGGTGCTCAGTCGGCGTGCTGCGGGATGCCGGCGGCAAACCAGGCACCGGCGAGATTGCGGATCAGCAGCACCGGGCTGGCGCATTCGGCTGGCGGTGCCGGAATGAGTGTGTCGTCGATGCGGAAGTCGCCATTGGCGTCCAGTGGCACGCCCAGCGGACTGCTGTTGTGCAGCGTAAAGGGTGCGCTTGCCTCGCAGATCAGCGTTGCCATCACACTCTGCTTGGCGGTGCCACCGATGTTGTTGCCGCCAGCCAGCAGCAGCCCGCGTCCGTCCACCCGGATGCGTGAGTCGTCTTTGACGCTGGCCTTGAGCTCGCGGATGACCCACAGGTTGCCGGGTGGCTGCACGCCGCGCACGATGTTGCGGTTCACCGTCTCGGCACTGGCGCCTGGACCGGGCCCGCTGGAAACTGGCGTGACGCCGATGCCGTGTTCGAACACGACCAAGTTGTTCGCCGCCAGCGCTGGCGCCATACCGATTGCCGCTGCCAGTGCTAAGGCACCGGCTTTCCATGGGTTATTCATGTCGAAGATCTCCTGAACAGGGGTGGAATGAAACAAGCAAGACCGGACTGCAACTCGCCGGTGCCTGCTGGATCGGCAGGTCGTGCGAGGGGAAGTGACGGACTGGCATTGGAGTGAACGTTGGCCGCTGCGTGTTTATTCCATGCACAGGCATGGGGTAAAACCCGCTGTCGCTATCGCATTACTGTGTAGCCAGGGGGTAGGTATGGCGCAAGGCCGATTGAAATCCTCAAGGGCTAGAACGCCTTGTCGGTGAAGCCAAGAGGGAGATGACTAAAATGTAAATGGTGTGAATAATCCCAAGCATTGCTCAAGACGAGGGAGCCAGAAGTGAGCATTGAGAAAAAGCAGCACGCAGGCGCTGGCGATTCGGTGACAAATTTGATTGAAGGTCTGTCCCGCCGGGCTGAGGCGGCACTGTCGCAGCGCGCCGACCCTTCACCCGACGCGTTCGCTGCATTGTCGCCCGAAGCGGCGCAAGGGGTGCTGCATGACCTGCAGGTTCATCAGGTTGAACTGGAGATGCAGAACGAGGAGTTGCGTCGTGCACACGCCGCACTCGATGCATCCCGCGCACGCTATTTCGATTTTTACGACCTGGCCCCTGTGGGTTACTGCACAGTGACCGACAAGGGCCTGATCAAGGAGGTCAACCTGGCCACTTGCACTCTGCTCAACGTGCCGCGCAGCCAACTGATCAAGCAACCCATCGGCAACTTCATCTTCAATGACGACCAGAGCATCTACTACGGGCTTCGGCACAGGCTGAGGGATTGTGGCGGATCGCTGTCCTGCGAATTGCGCCTGCTCCCGCGTGACGACACCCCATTCTGGGCGCATCTGGTGGTTAGCGCGGTGCAGGATGACAATGGCGTCTCTGAACTGCGTATCGTGCTAAGCGAAATCACCGAGCGCAAGCGACTGGAGCAGGAACTGCGCGATGCCAATTTGGAACGGGCCCGCCAAAGCGAGACGCGCTACCGCACGCTGATTGAATGGACACCTGAGCCACTGGTCGTCCATGACGGC